>JAISML010000151.1 GCA_031276775.1 Eubacteriales Family XIII. Incertae Sedis bacterium
GGGTCTTGCTTTCGCCGTCGCTTAAAATGTCGGAAATGATGTCGGCAAGGGTCGGCGGGGCCGGGTTTTCGGCTTCCTCTTTCAGCCAATCTTTGACTTTGTTTATCCGCGCCCGCAATTGCCGGATTTGTTTGTTCGTAAACTCTGTTTCGCGATTGAGGTCGCCGCGCTCGGTGCGGATGCCCTTGCGCTCCATCCGGGTGGCGGCGACGCCCAAGTGAACGGTCGGGATTTGCTCGATTCCCTGACGCTCGTAGCTTCGGTGGTCTAAACCTGCGTCGTGGCCGTTCGCGCGGAGCGCGTCGTTGCAACATACCGCCCACGCCTTGCGCCAATCCTCGGCCTTTTCGCGGTCGTTCCAGTCAACGGTGTTGACCTTTCTGCCGTT
The DNA here is from genome assembly GCA_031276775.1 of Eubacteriales Family XIII. Incertae Sedis bacterium. GTDB lineage: Bacteria > Bacillota > Clostridia > Peptostreptococcales > Anaerovoracaceae > JAISGB01. The sequence continues at coordinate 389 of JAISML010000151.1, forward strand.
TACGGTTTTTGACTTCGCGCCCCACTCGCCGCCGCGCTCAATAGGCCGCATGGTCAGCATGATATGCGCGTGAGGGTTCGGGGTCTCGCGGTCGGGGTCGTGGACGCAAACGTCGGCGCACATTCCGGCGCTGACGAATTGCTCCAGAACATACCTGCGGGCAAGAGAGATGTTCTGCTCCCGCGTCAGTTCGACGGGCAGGGCGATTTCGATCTCTCGCGCCAGTTGCGCGTTGTCGTAACGTTCTGCTTTCTCCACGGCGTTCCACAATACGGCGCGGTTCCGGTATTCCTCCGGCGCGTTTTCGGCCGGGAAAATCTCCGCATGGACGACGCCGCCTTTGCGGGAATAGTCGTGGGTGATTCCGTCGTATTCGTTGGTGATGGTTTCACCCGCGCGGTAAGCGGCGGCGGCGACCGCCGACTTGCCTTTGCCACGGCTGATGATTTTTATGCTGAGATGATAAATTGCCATGTGGCCGCGCCTCCTTTCGGCATTATGGTTGAAATGAAACAGCGGCAAGCTGTATCCCGAAACGGGACGGCCGGCCGCTGTGGGTATATGCGCCGCAACTGCGGTGTTTCCGGGGCGCGGAGCGCCCCTAAATTCGCGCCGGCAGGCGCGAATTGCCCCCCGCCGGGGCGCGCACGTCCGTCAGGACGTATAAGTGCGCCCTTTGGGTTTATAGACCGGTCGCGTCAGACGGTCGCCTTTTGCGCCTCCTGCGGTTTGCCTCCGGCCCTTGCGCCGCCTGCGCTTGCGGGATTTGCGGCGTTTGCGGGACCGGGTGCGTTGCCGTCGCTTCCGGTTTCCGCCGCCCGGGTGTTGATCGCGTCGCCGGCAATCGCCTGCGTGTCCGCGTTGTCTGCGGCGATCCGCCTGTCCTGCTCCGCTTTCAGATTGGCGAGTGTGCGCCGCCCGAAGTCGTTTGCGACGGTCTTTTCAAGGAACAGTTTGAAGTTGTCCTCAGTCAGCGCGATTGTGCCTTCGAGCATGCTTTCAAACAGCCCGTGCCGCTTGCAGAGACGGTTCGTCCGCGCCTTTCGTTCCTCGGCTTTGTGCTGTTGCGTGAGCCGTTTCATCTCGTTTTGAAGCTGCTCCATTTCGATTTTTTTGAGTTCGATTTTCTCAATCGTGGTCTTTGCCATTTTTCGTTTCCCCTTTCATAAATTCGGACACAATAAAAGCGGCCCACTTAAATCAGTGAGCCGCCCGATGCGATTGACGGCGACGCCGGTTCAGAGCGTCGCCCGCTTCTTTTTCTCGCGCTCTTTGCGCTTGTACCCGCGCCATGCGGCGCGTTTCGCTTCGCCGCCGCCGTCATCATCGGCGTCGGCATTGCCCGGCACGGCGAACCGGCCGATGTGGTTCAGGAAGATTTCCACTTCCTGTTCCCGTCTGCCGGAGGATTTGTCGGCCTCGTGCACGACGACTTTTTCCACGAATTCCCGCAATAACGGCAATGTCAGTTCCGGAATGTCGATATAGCGTTTTGCCAATTCGAGAAACCCGTCGGCGCGGAAACCGTCGCGGTCAAACTCATCGAGTTCCGCTTTCAGTTCGGCGGTCCGGCGTTCGAGCGTTTCCTGTTCGGATTCGTAGCCGCCGGACAACTGCTCAAACCGTTTTTCGTTCAGCCGCCCCGCCGCGAAGTCCTCGTAGGTCTTTCTGAACAGGGTGTCCAGTTCGGCGATGCGTTTTTCGTTTTTGGCGATTTGCTTCCTGTGGCTTTTCGCCGCTTCGTTCAGGCGCACCGCCGACGCTTTGCGGATTGTTTCCACAAACTCCGCTTCGTTTTCGCGGGCGCAGGCGGTCGCGCCGCGTATCGTTTCCAGTATAAGCGCGCTGACCTGCCCGGTGTTGATATAGTGCATGGTGCAGTCGCCTCTGTGGATTTGATACAGCGAGCAACAGTAAACGTCGCGGCCTTTCTTGTGCGTGATCTTGCCCGTCTTGGAGTTCGTCGTGTCGTGCGGTTTGCAGCGGTGGTTGTACATGCGCCGTCCGCAGTCCGCGCAGTACAGGAATCCGGTCAACGGGTTGGCCTCTCCCCATGTGTCGGTGCGCCGTTTGACCGTCCGCGCCTTCTGCGCCGCGTCCCAGATTGCCTGTTCGACTATGGCCTCATGGGTGTTCTCGAAAATCAGCCAATCCTCTTTCGGCTTCCAAGTGGTTTTCCTGTCCTTGAAATGCTCTTTCGCGGTGCGGAGGTTCACGGTGTGCCCGGCGTATTCGGGGCGCGCGATGATTTTCGCAACGGAGGACGAGTTCCACTCGTAACGGTGTTTTTCGTCGTTCCACTGATGATCGCCCACTCCTATGCGCGCCATGTGATAACCCGGCTTTTCCACTTGCTCCGCCCTCAGCGCGGCGGCGATTTTGCCCGGCCCCACGCCCTCCGCGGTCATCCGGAATATGCGGCGAATAACGGCGGCGGCTTCGGTATCGACAATCCATTTGGTTTTGTCGTTCGGGTCTTTGATAAAGCCGTAGACCGCTTTGTTGGTGGTGCGTTTTCCGCTCCTGCCTTTGGCGCGGAAAGCGTTTTTCAGCTTGCGGGAGTTGTCCCTCGAATACCATTCGCTCATTATGTTGATGAACGGCGCGAATTCGAGGGTGTCGGGATTCATGCTGTCGATGCCGTGCGCGACGGCGATAAACCTGATGCCGCGCCTGCGAAACATCTCCAGATAGTTGCCGACTTGAACGTGATCCCGACCGAATCTTGTCAAATCTTTCATGACGATTTGGGCCACGTTTCCGGCTTCAACCTCTGCGATAAGCTGTTTCCAAGCGTCGCGCTCGAAGCGCAGCCCGGTCGTCCCGTCATCCGCGAAATGCCTGATATTGGAAAATCCGTTTTTCTCGGCGAACTCGGCCAACATTGCCTTTTGATTTTTGATGGAATTGGACTCTGTGTCGCGGGCGTCTTCAATCGAGAGCCGCTCGTACAGAGCCGTGATCTTTTCTTTCTCCGGCTGCCCGGTCATGGGATTCTCCTTCCCGGCAGCCGCCTCATCCGCAGCAAAGCCATCATAGCATATTCCGGGCGTCGTTTCAACGCCCGGACCGCATTTGTTCTGTGAATTTTCCCGCTTCGTTTTCTCACTCGCTCTCATTGGTTTGCCGCCTTTCCCGCCGCCGCTTCGTTGCGCACAAGACGGGCGATTTTCTCGCCCGCCGTGTCTTTCGTGTCGGGATTGAAGTGCACGACGACGCGGTAGGCGGTGGAGCCGAGGCGTTTCGTGAAACGGCACGGCTCTTGCGGCCCGTTGATTTTTGCCGTTCTGATTTTTGACGTGTTCATGGCCTCCGGCTCCTTTCTTCGATTTTTTTGGTTTTGATTTTGGACATGCCGCACGCCGCCGCGTCCCGGGGCAGCCCACACCCCGGGTTTCGTGTCGGGAGTATTTTCTGAATCGCCACCCGATTTGCCCGGGCGATACGCACCGGTGCCGTGATGCGCGACGGTCGAGAACGATATTAATTTTTTCCCGCACACGGATGATATCGCATGTTACGTTTACAAATCAAGAGTTTTGGGGTATACTGCAAGTAACGCGATTGCGCCGTTGATATTATTCCTGTTAATTGTAATGGAGGATCCTCAATGGATTACGATTTCACGACCGGGGAACGCGGATTCGGACGCGTCGTTTTCGCCCTTGCGCTCGACAAAAAACGCATGACGGAGCGCGTCGTCATCGGCGAAACGCAGGAGACGCGGCGGCGTTTTGAGAATGGCGGCGGCGATGTTTTTTATGACGAAACCCGCCCGCTCGGAAGTTTGCTTCTCGGTTTCGAGAGCGACAAAGACGGCGAATGGAACAAACACGGAATGACGCTCCGCGAAAGCTACGGCAAGGCGTTTTTGTTCGATGCGGAGCGGTGGAAAACGGCGGCTCCGGTTTCGGATTTCCTGCGGAGAAAATACGAAAGCGGCGAACCGTCCGCGATGTTCGCCGCCGTCAAGACTTGGGAGGAATACCTGAACTGCTTCAACCTGAATCACGGCGCGGATTTGCTTACGGATCGGCTCTCGACGCTGTACAGGCCGTTTGCCGTATACGCGGATTGCAGACCGTGGCGCGGCGAATCCGCCGTCGCGACGGACAGCGCAATCCGCGACGGAGAATCCTCCGTTGAACTGTGGTATCCCGTCCGAAAACGGTCTTTCGAGGTCGTTGTGACGGCTTCCTCTTTCCTGCCGATTGTCGCCTGTTGTCTGCATAAAATCGACGAATGGAAATTCATCTTTCGGGAGTGCAAAATCTGCGGCAAGGACTTCCTCGCCCGGAGCCGCCATTACGAACTGTGTTCCGACGAATGCCGGAAAGCGCGGGCCGCAGCCGCCAAGCGCGAGTTTGACGAACGGGCGAAGAACGACGGGATCGAGCGGCTTGACGAAGCGGCGTATTATTATTGGTACAACCGTCTGCGGAAGCTGCGAAAAGCCGCCGATCCCGAAAGGGCGGCGGCGTTCAAGGCGGCGTTCGACGATTTCCGCGCCGAGGCCGTGCGGCGCAAGGCGGCGGTTAAGCGGGGCGATACGAAATTTACCGAATTCGCAAACTGGCTGGCCGAGCAACGGGATGAGTCCGACAGGCTGGTGGGAGAACAACACCTTTATTTTTGAGAACGATTTCATTCGGCCCAAAGTTGGGACGTTTCGGGACGGCGCAACTCAAAACGGCCCCTTGATTTTCCGGAGCGATTCGGGTATACTGTCAATAAGGAAAGTAAGATATTTAAGCAATTCAAGGAGGCGCAGGCATGGAAGTGGCAAAAATCACGAGCAGAGGCCAAATCACGATTCCAATCGACATCCGCAAAAAACTCGGTGTAAAAGAGGGCGACAAAGTTGTTTTCATAGAGGACGGCGGCAGGATCGTTGTGGCGAACGCGACGAA
>JAISML010000240.1 GCA_031276775.1 Eubacteriales Family XIII. Incertae Sedis bacterium
GCCATTTTGTCCTCCGGGTACTATGCCGCGTTCATCGCGAACATCATTGCGGGCGTGAGCGTGAAAGAGGCTGCAATCGGCGCGTTGCGCCGGCTGCGGGAGCGCAAAGGACATGAGGATTGCGTCGCGATCATCGAAAAAGCCGTCGCCTTGGCCGCCGGAAATCTGCCGGTCAACCGCGCGATGGACGAGATCGGAAAGGGATACACCGCCGAGGAAGCCACGGCGTTGGCGGTATTTCTCTCGCTCAGATATACGGATGATTTTGACGGGGCGATCCTGGCGGCGACGACGTTCAAAGGGAATACCGACAGCATCGCGCCGATTGTCGGCAACGCGCTAGGCGCGTATCACGGGGTTTCGGTCATACCCCAAAAGTGGATCAACGAATTGGAACTCTCCGACCTGATCGTTTACGGAGCCGATCTGTTGCTGGAAAAAGCGGAAGTGAAAGATTGACGGCGGACGGGCGGGATCGGCGGCGGAAAGTGAAGAGCGGGCAGCGGAAAGTATACGGGAGGCACACATGAAACAATATGAGATCAGGGACATCGGTCTTGCGCCGTCGGGGAAACAGCGCATCGAATGGGTGAGGAACAACATGCCCTTGCTTTCGGGCTTGGAGAAAAAATACGGGAGCCCGGACGCGGGCAAACGACCGTTTGAAGGCGTCAGGATCAGCCTGTCCATCCATCTGGAGCCCAAGACGGCTTATCTGTGCAAGACGCTTGCGGCCGCCGGAGCGGACATGTCCGTTACGGGCAGCAATGTGCTTTCCACACAGGACGATACCGCGGCCGCGCTGGCGCAGGAGGGCATCAAGGTCTTTGCGGTCCACGGAGCGAGCGAAGCGGATTATTACAGGCACATCGAAATGTGCCTCGCGCATAAGCCCAATATCATCATAGACGACGGCGGCGATTTGGTGGGGATGCTGCACGGCAGCAGACCCGATCTCGCGGAAAATGTCTGGGGCGGCTGTGAGGAGACCACGACGGGCATCCTGCGGCTCAAAGCCATGGAACGGGAAGGGAAACTGAAATTTCCCATGATCGCCGTAAACGACGCGCGCTGCAAACACCTGTTCGACAACCGGTACGGTACGGGGCAGTCGGTATGGGACAGCATACTCAGGAACACGAACCTCATCATTGCGGCCAAGACCGTCGTTGTGGCGGGCTACGGCTGGTGCGGCAGAGGGATCGCCATGCGCGCCGCCGCGCTGGGCGCTTCGGTGATCGTCACGGAGATCGATCCCGTGAAAGCCATCGAAGCGCGGATGGACGGTTATCAGGTCATGACCATGACGGAAGCCGCGCCGCTCGGCGACATCTTTGTGTCCGCCACCGGCTGCAACAAGGTGATCACCTTGGAACACATGGCGCTCATGAAAGATCGGGCCATCCTGGCGAACGCGGGCCATTTCAATGTGGAAATCGATATGGACGGCTTGGAGGCGCGCGCGGCCGAACGCTACGAAGCGCGGAAAAACATCACCGCTTACACGCTGCCCGGCGGCAAGACCATCCACGTGATCGCGGAAGGCCGTCTCGTCAACATCGCGGCCGCGGACGGTCATCCCGCGGAGATCATGGACATGAGTTTCGCCGTGCAGTTCCTGTCCGCCATGTTCATCCTGGAGAACAGAGGCAAATTGAAGAACGCGGTCACCGACGTATCCTCCGAGATAGATTCCGTCGTCGCGGCGGGCAAGTTGGCCGCATGGGGCATCGGGATCGACGCGCTGACGGCGGAACAGGAGCAATACCTGAACAGTTGGGAGTGAAAGCGCGCGGTGGCCGTGCGCCGTCGTGCGCTGTGCAAAAATCCGAATTGACAGACGCCGGTGTTTTCATTTATAATAGATTTTGCACTATGCGCACTGCACCTCATACGGTGAGACTTGCGGGACGTGCCCCGGTGCAGGTTGGCTTTGCCGGCCGTGACCGGGACGTTATCATCGCGGCTTCGCGTGAGAAGCCGCAAGTTGTCGAAAACAATCGGAATTGCGGGCGTCCGCACGGAACGGATATTCCGCGCGGGGCGGGAATCCGCAAGGAAGACGCGTCTCTGCGGAGAGCGGCATTCGATTGCAGTAGGCAAGGAGGTTTCTATGTCAAGCTTTATCGCAAAGCCTCATGAGGTGGAGAGAAAGTGGTATGTCATCGACGCGGAGGGAAGAACCCTCGGCAGATTGGCCACCGAGGTCGCATCCATCCTCAGGGGAAAGAAAAAAACCATCTATACGCCGCATGTTGACACGGGTGATTACGTCATCATCGTCAACGCGGAAAAGGTGGCGGTGACGGGCAAAAAAAGAAAGGAAAAGATATACAAGCGCCATTCCGGTTATCCGGGCGGTCTCAAGGAGATCACCTTTGAAAAGTTACAGGCGAAGCATCCCGAGGAGATCATCCGCCACGCCGTCAAGGGCATGATGCCGAACGGCAGATTGGGTCGGCAGATGTACAAAAAACTCAAGGTTTTTGCGGGACCGGAGCACATCCACGCGGCGCAGAAGCCCGAAGTGTGGGATTTCTAAGGGAGGAATAGGAAATGGCAAAGCAGCAGTACCCCGGGACGGGAAGAAGAAAATCATCTGTCGCCAGAGTTCGTCTGATCCCCGGAAAAGGTGAGATAACCATCAACAAAAAAGCGCTGGATGACTATTTCGGATTGGAAATCTTGAAGCGGGAGGTCAAAAGGCCCTTTGAGATCACGGGAACGGAAGGCAAGTTTGACGTGATCGCGACGGTCAAAGGCGGCGGATTCACCGGTCAGGCCGGTGCGCTCAGGCATGGCATTTCGCGCGCTCTTTGCGTATTTGATGAGGAAGCGCATCGACCCACGCTCAAGGCGGCGGGCTTTCTCACGAGGGATCCGCGCATGAAGGAACGGAAGAAATACGGTCTGAAAAAAGCGCGGAGGGCAAGCCAGTTCTCCAAACGGTAAGGCGGAAACACAGACGGCACAGGACAGGAGGACGGATGCCCGTCCTCCTGTTTCGTGTCGCGGATTTGGGACGCCGCGGCAGGAAGCAATGCGGCAATAACAACACGGCAGGAAACAATGCGGCAATAAGCGGAACCGCAGTATGCGGCGCCGCAGCAACAAAGGGGGAGCAAGTATCATGGAAGACAATCTTTCAGGCAACAAAAATAACGGGATCGACGTCAAAAGAATGCTCAGGTTTGCGCTTTATGGTCTGACTGCGGTGATCGCGATCGTCGTCGTCGTTCTCATCGCAGGCGGGTTGGGAGAAACGATCGCGCCGTCCGAAGACATCGGACAGGTCGTCGCTTCCCAATTCGACAAGAATGCAGTCATCGCGGAGATACGGTACGATCCGCAGCTCACTTTTGCGTCAGCGGGCGACGTCGCCCTCGCGAACGGAAAAACATGGAAGCCCATCAGGAACAATCTGTTTAAAAAAAGCAAAGACGGGGATACGATCCTTTTTGACGAAACCATCGTCGGAAGGGTCATTCAGTTCAACTCGGATTGGGTGTATGCGCAGAACGAAGGGGACGACAGGGTTTTAGCCTCTCTTGCGGAGGACAGTCGGGCGGCGGAAAAGCTGAAAGAGAAAGGGGGCGCGGAGAAACTCGCGTTCCACACATTGAGCATCGGTGAATTTGCGCGGGCGGGGAATCGTTATTATGTCTTGACGAAAGAACAGTACACGAAAGCAGGAAGCGGGGTTGTGACGCCCGTTGAAAGCGTGTATGTGTATCAGTTGATTCCTGCGGGCGACACGTTGCTCATCAGCGATTTTGAGGAATTGATCGCATAATTGATCGCATAACGGCCGGCGGGCGGGTTGCGGCGTGATCCTTGCCGAAAGCGGGTCATTGATCTGCGGCGCCGCAAAATGGTATACTCTTCTCGGAAAGGGGATGCGCGGCAAGGATCGCGTCGATGCGTTTGCCCTGCCGGCGTTTCTTGATGCCGGCCGATTGGAAACGTGCGGACGGCGCTTCGCGCAAAACTGACGGATGGAGTACAGGAAAGACACGAATTGGATCTACGCGGCGGATGAGACCGGGAATGTCATTGCGGAAGTGACTTTCCCGAATATCAGAGAGGGCGTCGTGGTCATCAACCACACTTTCGTGGATGAGTCATTGCGCGGGCAAGGCATTGCGGCCGAACTGATCCGGGAGGCGTACGACGCGATAAAAGCCGAGGGAAAGAAAGCCGTCCTCACATGTCCCTATGCCGTGAAATGGTTCGGGGAACACCCGGATCACAATGATATCGTGACGCAGTGAGAAAGAAACGCGGGACCGGCGGGCGGCAAAAGACAGGGTCGCGGCGGAGGACGCACGTGGGTATGTTATGGACATCTTAAAGGAACGCATCCGGAGCGACGGCGTGGCCGTGGGAACGGAGATTCTGAAAGTCGATTCGTTTCTCAATCATCGGATCGACGTGGAGCTCTTTGAACGGATCGGCCGGGAATTCCGGGGGCGGTTTTCCGACTTGGGGAATGCCGTGGACAAGATATTGACCGTGGAGGCTTCGGGCATCGCCGTGG
>JAISML010000247.1 GCA_031276775.1 Eubacteriales Family XIII. Incertae Sedis bacterium
CTCAACCGACCGAGATCGCCTTTCGCGGCGACCATGCCGTCAACCGTGAAATCGCCTTCGACAAACCGACCGATGCGCTTGGTCAGATCGCGCATGGGCCGCAGGGAGAACACCATGAACACGACGGCGATCATGATGGCGCAAATGAGAGCGAGACCGCCGTAACAAAACGCGGAGAACGTCACGTCCGCCTGCATCCCTTCCGAAGCGAGATACTCATGCACCACCCCGCCGGAACTGGGGAAAGAAAACAGGTTTGCCTGTATCTTGTCCGAAGCGAGGTACTCGTCCACCACCCCGCCGGAAATGGCGTCCACTTCGACCAAGGCAATTTTCCCGGCCGCCGCGAACACGAGATAACACATGACGGAGAGCATGAAGCACCCCATCGCGGCGAAAGTCGCGCAGACGCGAAACACGAGCCGGAGCATGTGAACCGAAAGCAACGCGGCAAAAATGAACGCGGCTGCGAGCACGAGCGTGATAATCCATATCTTGGGCGACTTATAGTCCATAAAATCGAAATGTTCGGAGAAAGATATCCGCATTTCCGATCCCTTCGTCCATTCGGTCCCGGAGGCGGCGTCCGCAAAATACAGCGCGGTGTCTTTGTTCTCCTCGGATCCCAACACGACGGCCCCGTCGCCCCGCACCGCAAAGCCGCGCACATCCAGATTCTCATAGGTGTGCGTCGCCGTGAACTGCGGGAATTCGCTTTCGACGAAGATCTTGCCCTCGTATTTGTTCAGGACGGTAAGCCGGCCGCCCTCGCACCGCAGGAGAGAATCCCGGTACAGTTCCTCGGTGCGCGCGACGCCGTCCGGCGTAATCCGCGCGATCTGGCCGCCCGTGAGCAGGACGATGATGGACCGCCCGTCACACACGTAATCGGTGGCCGCATCGCTTCCCGTAAGCACATATTGCATATGGACGCTCATGTTCGTGACGCCGGTGAGCGCGCCGGTCGGATCCTTCGTCTGCGCGGCGGATCCGTTCGGCGCGTAAGACAGGACGAGAAGTTTCTGCCCCGCCGGACCCGCGCCGCTGAGAAATACCTTGTCCGTCCCCGAGGACAGCGTGTAGGCATCGCCGAGCAGATCGAATTTGCCGCTTGCGACCTCATGCGCCCCGTCAAGCTGCCGATCCGTTTCCATGAGCGACCACCCTTCCGCAGGGTCTTCTTTCACAGTCAGAAAGTAGATGCGCTCTCCCATGGTTACGATGCGCGTAATGATGCCGGGTGTCTTTAAGACATAGTCTATCCTGTTTTGATCGTCGACGCGGTACAGGAAAGAACAATCCGCGTGGGATTCCGACAGATACAGACTGCCGCGTTCGTCCGTGGCGAAGTTGAAACCCGCTTTTTCCGCGGACGGCGGAAAGAACGGCCACAGCGCGACGGCGGAAACGGCCAGCGTAATCAGGACGATAATGATCGAAATCACGGTTCTTTTCAAGCGACGGCTACCTTTCTCATTTCGCGGCCAAATTCTCGGTTCCGATCATGTTCAGCCCACGGCCGAACAGTTTTGAGAGCGAAAATTCCCCGAAGATCAAATAGCTGAGCAACATGAGAATCGCGACGGCAAAACACATGAGGCTCAACACAAGTATGAATCTGAAAATTTGATCCTTGTGCTCGGCCAAAAATCCAAAAAACCGCCCCGGCAACGATCCGGTTTTTCTGACCGAAAGCGTGAGGTTGAAATCGTGATACACCTCGGAAAAATGCGCGTAGGATTTGCGTTGCACTTTCTTCGCCAACAGTTTGCGGCTCTTGAGCTGTTTTCCCCGCGTCGATCCGAGAATATCCAGCATGAGTTCCGCGCAGGCGAGTACGCAATCCGATTCCGAAACGCCGGGATCGAGCGCGGTCAGATCGAAGTTGGGGGTCAGATACACGCTGTTGTCGTTTTCGATGTGCACCAGCCCCTGCCGATAGGCGAGAAGCAACAGCGGATAGGGCAACGGGGATTCCATGCCGGCAAGCAAAAGGTTCACGCAGATCTGTTCGCCCACCGCAGGCGCCGAGACCTGTCCGATCGCGAAATCCGTCAGCCGTCTTTCCTTGCGGTAGGGAAACAGGTAGCAGAGATGTTCGCCCCACAGAAAATTCCGCAGATAGGCAGGTCTGCCGGTATCTTTCTCGGACGAGGCAAAGATGGAGATCAAGGTGCGCGCGATCCGCCGATCCGTCACGATCAGCAAGATATAATAAGGGTGACCGACCGCACTCAAATCCCGGCAGCCCCAAACGGCATTCACGCCTGTCCGCAGGATCGACGAAACACGCTTGAGCGTCATGCCTTCGACCATGATCGTATCGGGTTCTTCCCGCAGGATCCGTTTTGCTCCCGCCCGGTTATTCATTGTCCTCGCCGTCTTTCTTCTTCACCACGACATAAGCGTAGGTGGAGATGAACGGGTTGTCCGCGCTGTAAACATGTATTTCGTACACGCCTTCCTTGTTGGAAGCCGTATAGATGCCATCGACGGTGATCGAACCGGAATTCTTGTCCGTGAGCTCGTATTCCAAAGCGCAGGGCGACATGTTTTTGAAACGGACGTCAATGAACCGGCTCTCATTGGGTGCGAGAACGATGGTCGGTTGAACCGGCACGATGGACGCATTGCTCTGAAGCTGTGTCACGATGCCGCGATCTTCCCCGCTCGGCAGCTTTATGGCAGTCCAACGCACGAGAAGTATGACGAGATCCGTATGCTCGTTCACTTTCGCGGCGACGATGAAACTGCCGCGCTCACTCATCACCCGCACGGCCAGTTCCGCGTCGGGAATGGGCAGGGCGTCTTCGCGGAAGAAAGTCGGATTTCCGTAGACCGTGTTCTTCGCCTGCTTGTTCAATTTCGCGTCATGCGTCAGGCATTCGCAACCGACCGCGACATATACGTCGCCGCTGCCGAGACCGTGAATCACCTCGTTGGAATAATATATCCTGCTTTTTTTGTCGTCGATGCCGAGCGGTATCTCGCATACGCCCGTCATGTAAATCGGCTCCTGCGCCGCCGCGCCGTAAGCGATCCGCTCCTCGGTTTTCACCCGATCCGCCGGCGCGCGTTCGGCCACCGGCTCAAACCATTCGGCATATCCGCGTCGGTTTTCGGAACCGGCGATCGTCGGAATGTAGTACTTGATCCCGATCTCCCTGACCTCGCTGATGATGGCGGTGCCCGCGCTGCGCTCGATCTCGATTTCCGCCAATTTCACATATTCGTGCGAACGATTGAGCGAACGCGCCTCCAAACTGATCTTCGCAAGCTCGCGCTCCACGATGTCGGCGGGATTTTCGGGCGAGATCGTGAGGTGCAGCATGACGCCGGCGGCCAGGCGCTTCTTCTCTCCGTCCACCGTAACCGCGATGTCCTCCGGCTTTCCCAGAATCATCGTATCCGTCCTGTCGCCCGCCCGCGCGGTCAAATGATGGACGAAGCTCGTCTTCTCGCCCGCTTTCAGCGAAAGCTCCGCTATCTCCGCCCGAAACTCGTGTTCCCCCTCGGGACCGACGAAAGCGGGCGCGCCGAAGACGCCGCTCAAGGCGATCGTCCTGTCCTCGTCGGAAAGTTTTTCAACCGTGAGGAGAACCTTTACGCCATATCCGCTCGGAACGGCGGAAGGACAAACCAGGGTCACGGAATAATCCGCGTCCGCGTAGACTGCGGCGCGGTTCAGGAATTCGGACTCGGGCGGCGCGTCCGCGGGCAAGGTTTCGGCGTCCGCAAAGAACAGTTTGCAGCCTTCGCGGATGCGGTTCATTTCATATCCGTTTCCGGCGTCGGAGGAACCCACCGCGTACACCGGCTGTATCTCCTCCTCGTCGTATTTCAGACAGAGCATCAAGCGGTTTCCGTCCGTCTCGTCATACCCCTCGATGGCGGAGACCTTGCGCACGACGGAGTTCTCAAGCACGAGTTCCCGTCCAAGCCCGTCTGCGGCCACGCCGGACTCGATCATAAGCGAAGCTCCGTCGAGATTGTACACGCTCAAGCCGCACAGAACGCCGGGACCGTACAGAAGCGCGTTCATAAACCGTCTTTTGTTCTCCGTGTAGGATTGTTCCGAGAGGAAATCGGCCGAAGTGAGCAACTTCCCCGGATAATACCGATTCCGTTCAAATGGCAACAAATTGATACTGTTCAAATTATCCACCGCCTTTGCTTGATGACCACTGCGTTTCCGCACAACATGTTTTACTTTGCATCCGCGACGCCCGCGTCAAGCGGATTCGCTTTGGACTTTCGCTCTTTGTCCGATCACGCGGCGCCACCGATGCCGGTCGGTGCCGGATCAAATGACGGTCGGATCGATCGACCGCGCGGCGCGCTTCACCCCGATCGCACGCGCGTTTCCCGCAAGCCGATCTGAGCGGGCGCGGCGCAGTCTTCGGACGTTCGATCCAAACTGACCGAAATGCCCGAAAAATGCAATGGTTTTCGATATGCAAGAGATGATTTGTTCCATATACCCGCGACCATCATTCGACACAAATTCCTATCATAAATCTTCATAAAGCGGAAGCGTTGCGCGTCGCAACGTTGTGTTTTTCTATCGTGCGCAGCCTGACGGCAGTCTATCCCGGGTGTAAAATCAATACAGGCGCAAAGTTCGCATCGCGAACCGGATTTTGCGAAGCTCCGACATGTCGGACGACGCGTCCCGCAAGAGCGATGCGAATAAAATTATACAGCAAAACGCACAACAATGCGAGAAGTATTTCAGTTGTAAAATTTTTTCATTACATTTTCGTGACCCGTTCCGTATCCGGCGGATCGGCGCTGCGGACGCACAACGCCAATCCTGCGCGGCAGGGACACAGCTACGGTTCCGCGGGCAGGCATTGCGCGCGGCGATACGCTTTGCCCGCAGACGCGTCCGTCTACACGGCGGCGTTCTCGGAGATGATCGCCCGATATCCGGGCAGCTGCATCAGCGTCCGGAGCAGTTGCATGTACCGCACCTCCTCGTCCGCCAGGGTCGCGGCCGGATCGTCTTCCTCTCCGACAAGGAACCTCGCTTTGGCGTTGGCCGCGGTCAACGCTCGCCTTCCCGCCGTTTTCGAATCGTCCAGGATCAAAGCCGAGGCGCGGATGGCGCTCTTGTACGCGTCCAACGCCACGATGATGGCGGCAAGTTTCTCGCGCTGTTCCACCGACAGAGCTTCCTCGAACATCGTCTGTCCTTCGGCCGACGGACTCTTTATGGACTTCATGACCTCCACGGCGTGTGGGAGAGACATCTGCAGACGGAGGATATCATACGCGCCGTCATAGATCTCATTCTCGGAAAAATTCACGATCATCGGATTTTCCAAGGCTGCGGTCACATCCTTCATACAGGAGGACTTGATCCGGTCATAGGCTGCGGGATCGGCGGCGGGTTCTCCGTCCTGGTGCCACATGTACGCGTTATACGCCATAACGCGCTCGAGATTCTCTTCGTCGGACAGTGTGGCGTCCAAGCGCAGAGCCAAATTGTCGTACCGACCTTTGATTCCCGTCCAGAAAGCCATCGAGTCTTGAGTGGAAATGTTGCCTTCCCGCGTCATTCGCCGGACAAAATCATCGCGGAACTTGAGCTTGTCCTTGAGCATCTTGGGGTAGAGCTCGGCGACGGACTCGACCTCCCCGCGCGTCCGCTGCCTCAACGCGGGACGTTCCTTGACCTGCTCGGCATACACGTCGAGACGCCTTTCCGTGATACGCTGGTTGACAAGCGCCTCTGCGTACGTCGTCTCCCACCTTTCCGTCAAGTCCCCGGCCTCGGCGATCTGCATTGCATGCCTCTCGGTGTAGAGCCGTCCCCTGTTGGCATCCAAGCTGCGCATCGCGAGCTTCGTCGCCTGCATTGCCTGAAAAGGCGCCATCACCTCGATGCGGGTTCTGATCCGCACCCTCGTTTCCATCGGCATATTCCGGAAGTAGTCCGGATTCTCCGTCATCAGATTGTCAAAATAGACGATTCGATCTCTGTTCATCTTGTCCCTCGTCGCATTCGCGTTCATGGACTCCTCCGTCACTGAGACTGCATTGAGCTCGATGGCAAGGAAATCCTCCGTGCAACGATCGAGATATGCGCGGCGCCGGCTGATATCGCCGGATATATATTCTTCGAGGTCCGCCATGTCTTTTCGCTTGTTCTCCCTGTCCTGCTCCGTTGCGGGCTCACCGTTCCCATCGATGTCATAGCCGCGCGCGAAAGACTTGAGCATGCGCGAGTCCACTTTCAACGCCGCCAGATTCACGCCCGAATTGCGTATGTCGTTCTCAAAATTGTCCGTCCGTTGATTGCGCAGGCTGATCTGGTCGGCGATATCGAGCACGTCGGGATCGCTGAACGGCGACTCATCTTTCACACTTTCCCAACGTTCCATGAGCTTCGCCCGCGCCGCCTCCGCCGCGTCACGATCCGCCAACCGCTCTTTCTGTTCCCTGCGCCGTTCCGTTACGATGCCGAAATCTTTCTCCAGGGCGATATCTATCCAAGACGCTTTGCCCATTTCTCCTCCGCGCAACAGATGATCGAGCGCTACCTGCAACAGATTTAACCGATCCGTCATCTCCTGCGCCTCGGAGGACGCCGCCACCCGCTCCGCAAGATCGCTGTACATGCTGAACAGAATCTGGTTGCCCGCTGTCACGCTGTCACCCGCCATATTCTGGTAAGCCCTGGCCATTCGCGCTTTTCCCTGCAACGTCTTCTGCAGGCTCAGCCACTCCGCGAACACCTTGTCCACCGTCTCCCTGTGGGCGGCGTACCGCTCCGGGTTTCCGTCTATTATGCGGCGATAAGATTCAAACTGTTCTTGGGCTGCGTAGTAGCTGAACGTGAAAGGCAGTTTCTCCAGCGCTTCTTTCTCGGAAGACGTCTCCATGTAAGTCCTGTCATCCTCCAAAAGCGCCCCGAGTCTTGTCCTTAGCTCCGATCCGGAATAGAGCTCCAAGCGATCCAAGGCCGTTTTCCTGTGTTCGCGCGCGACGTTTTGGTAACGTTTGAGTTTATCGGCTTTGTCCGCTTTCGCCTGCGCGACGGCAGCCTCGGACAACGGTCCCCCGGTTTTGTAATCCACCCCGTCCGCCGCGAGCACGGTCCGCAAGGTGCTTTCCAAAGAGGCCCGAAAAACCGCCATGGCTTCCGCACACACGCGCAGCTCCAAGGGGATATCCTCACCGGCGTTCTGCTTTGCGTTGAATTGATCAAGAGCTGCGTTGATCTTCCTGAGATGTTCCAACGCGCCCTTGACGTCGAACGGAAGTTCCCTGCCCGAGACGGGCGGCTGCGTAAACGTGTCCTCTTTCGGCACCTCGAAATAGAGCAGCGTCTCCATGGACACTTCCTCTTGCACATTGTCTTTCTTTTGTTTTTTGCGCGCCTCATAGTACTCTTTCACCTGCTTCGCCATGGGCAGGGTGTTCTCCGTCGCGCCGGATCCGTACGTTTTGCGCGCCTGCTTCGTCTGGTTTTCGCGGCGTTTGTCGTGCTTCCTGCGTTGGCGATCCGTCATGACGGCATGGGGATTCGGCGCGGGTTCGGAACCCTCGGCGCGCTCCGCGCGAACCTCCGCGGGTTCGCCTTCCCGAAGCGCCAGGCGCAACTCCTCCGCCTGGTGCTGGCGGACGTACGACTGTTCCCTTTCCGTCGCCGCCTGCACGCGCTCGGACGTGTATCCCTGTTCGTAGATCGGA
>JAISML010000077.1 GCA_031276775.1 Eubacteriales Family XIII. Incertae Sedis bacterium
GCACTGATTATGATTCCCATATTGCGACTTGGCGCCGATATCGACATTGAGGCCAAAGAAGGAAAAGGGAGCGCCGGTTCAATTCTGACGGAAGACGCTTTGATTGATATTTCGGTAAAAAAGAGAGGAGAAGGAAATGAAATCGTGAAAGCCGAATATGATTGGAAAGAAGCGCCCACAGCGTCGGTTCTACTCTTCTCTGCTTTCGAAGGCGCGCTTGCGGATAAGCAAACTGCCGTTGAAATCAAAGAGGGGCAGGCAAGTATCCCTGCGCGCGGCGGTCGGTTGACGGTGACCGTTACGGATCAAAACGGGATCGTCACGACCGGAGGTGCTTGGTTTCGCGTAAAGCAGGAAAAAATCCCCGCCGAAGAGTCCGTGCCGGGGCTTATCGGCGTCAGGGAAATCGCGATAAACCTGAATGTGGGGAATGTGGCGCTTCTTTCTCCATCTTTCATCAGCGTTTTCAGCCGGCTTGACGCGCCCGTCACGTGGGCGACCTCGGATGAGGCGGTCGCGGTTGTCGACTCAACCGGTCTGATTACCTCCGTTGCGCCGGGGCAGGCGATCATTGTTGCGACATTCGGCAATGGACAGATTTTGCAGGTGCATGTCACCGTTGCATGACATGTGAGAGACGATGTGGAGGCGAAATAGGGAAGGGAGTTTTTAAAATGGCGGTATACAACAAATTGTTGCTGAGCGCGGACGGAGGCATCATCAACTTAAACAAACAATCCGAACAGGCGGAACAGTGCGCGACGCTTGCGATCGGTCTGGGCGGTACGGGGTGTGATTGCCTGCGCAATTTGAAAGCGAAAGTTTACAACCGCATCAAGCCCGACGATCCGGACGCCGAAGTTCCGGGGTACAGACGCATAAAGTTCCTGGCGGTCGATTCGGATAAAGGCAAATTGAAGAAAGACGGCGACAAGTCCTACGGCATTGATAATGCGGAGTTTCTTGATATCTCAGCCGATAATATTATTGAGACGTTTCAAGGTCAGGGCGATCTCTTGAATATGCGTGCGGAGATGAAAGATTGGCTGCGTTGTGAGGATATATCGATTGCCACCGCAACGGACGGGGCGGGCGGCGTCCGTCAGGTCGGCCGTTTCCTTCTCATCGACAAAGCGGATCAATTTTTCAACAAAGTGCATGGGATGATTAATGATATCTTGTCCGGTCTAAAAACTCCAGCCATCTACATACACATCTTTGCGGGCATCGGCGGCGGTACGGGCTCGGGTACCTTTCTCGACGCCTGCTATTTGGTGAAAGAGGTGTTGAAAAGGGTTGGAAAACTTGGGAATGCAAAGGTGTTCGGCTACTTCTTTTTGCCGGACGTCAACCTTTCTTCGGCGCCCGATGAGGCGACTCAGAACTATATCAGAATGAACGGCTATGCCGCGCTGAAAGAGCTGGACTATTGCATGAATTTCGAGAGAAACGGAGATGCGTGGAAACAGGTCTACAGTGCCAAGCATACCGTCAGATCCAATGAAATCCCCGTCGATCTCTGCCGTCTGATTACGGCAACGGATTCCGGCGGAAACGTCATTTCGGATGCATACGACTACGCGCTGAACGTGACTGCGGAGTACGTGTTGGATTTTCTTGTGAAGGAACAGCTTGTAAGCACAGATCAGTCAATGGGAATCGCATCGCACATCTCCAATTTCAACGCAAAGAAGAAAATGATTCAAAAAGATCACGGAGCCGGATACGGTTATCTTGTGCTCGGCGCCGCCGCCGCGCAGATCCCGATGAAAGAAATCCTGACCTATCTCGTTTCGGCGCTGTTTAAGGGATTTGAGAACATCACGGATCTCGTTCCCACGGAGCGGGAGGCGGAAGAATTTGCCGAAACAAACGGACTTACCTATGAACAACTGATCGGGGAATGTTCGCGGGGCGCGGACGCGAACTTTGAGCCGCCGGATTTTGCATTCAAGGATGTTCACGCGGATGGCAATCAAGTCATGATCGGTGCACTTGACAAGATGCTGGGATCAGCGAAGGGATCGGTCGAAACGAACATAAAGGCAATGTCGCATCCCTTGGACGACTATAAGGATACGGCGCGCATCGACTCCGTCGTCTGTCGCATCTTCAATGCGCTCAAGCGCCTGATTCAATCGCCCGAGCACGGCCCGATCTATGCGGCGGGAATGCTTGACAACGCAAACGGGAAAGATCTGCGCGACATCATCGACGGACTGATTGCGGAAAATGGGCTGCGATTGAAGAGAGAGACGGATCAACGGGACTTGAGGACGGGCGAATACGAGCGGACAGAGACTGAGTTTTTCGGCAAAAAACCCAACGCAAGGCGCTATCAGAATTATGTGACGATGACCAGGGAATTATACAAACACCGTTATTGGGTTGACGTCCACTGGCAGCTTGGAACATTCCTGGAGGGCTTGAAGAAAGAAATCGAAAACCTTTCGGTCGGATATACATCCGTGCTGAAGGATCTGGTGCGCTCGCTTGTCGAGACGTTTCGGGTCAACAGGCAATATTTGGATGCACTGCCTCCCGCAAACGACCCGTATGTCATGCAATTGGTCACCGTCAGGGATGTGAAGGGTTCTTTGGACACCGTGATCAAACAGATGGACATGCCCGGGCAGGTGAAGCGATTCATGGAGTTTTTGACGAAAGAAACGTCATCCGAAATATGGCGCCGCGGACGTGAGAATGACATCGCAAAGCTTGTGACGGATTATTTCAACGGTGTCTTTGCCGGCAACGCGGAGAAGACGCTCAGCGGTTATCTGGAGGATAAATACCAGGAGACCAATGCAAGCAAATTGGCAGATATTGTGCACAATGAGATCATTGTCAAACTTGACGCAATGGCTGCGCCGCTGTTTTGGACCGCAGGCTTTTATCCAATCGACAACGGTGCACAGCTTGGGTATTGCTCGGTTCCCGCAAGCGCTCCCGCGATCCTCGCCGCCGCGCAAAAGCTGGTCGACCAAAATAAACAAGAATTAAGTTTGCGTGCGACGGAAATGCAGGATCGCATCACATTTCTGCGCTTCGTCGTGGGCGTGCCGGTATACGGATACAGACCTTTGGCCGAGTATGAAAATTTTTACGCCGGCAAAACAGATTTTGTCGGACGCCATCTGCACGAAGGGAAGAACGGAGGGAAAGACTGGGAAAATTTGCCTTCCCCGATTCCGTTCAGCTTGATGCAGGCTGTGGAAGATGTCAGCCCCAAAACCAGGGAACGCGCAGAGGCGGCGGCGGCGCTGTATGATCGTGCGGAGACCGCCGGCGTGATCGCCGCGGACGGGAATGGTTACGGCGTCCGTGTGACGGAGGATGGGTTTTATGCGGATGCGGTTGCTTCGATCAAAGACGCAATCGGGAGCGCCGAAATTCTGCGGATGCAAAAGGCGCTGGAGGATGTGACCGGCGAAAAGGAGGGAATATCCGGGCGTGCTTTGAATGTTTTGCCCATTCCAAACGACGGGACGGGCGATGATGGGGTAAAGGCGCGGGTTCGGAAGGATCACTTTGTCGCTTCGCCGATTCTGCAGGAAGCGGCCGAAAATGAATTGCGCAAGATGACGCCACTGGAAGAAGCATTGGCAAAACTGGAAGAAAAGATCCGGTATGTCGAAGACCGGAGCAAATCCATGAAGTCTTTCACGGACGGGTTGTTTTCAGGCATCTTTACCGTCTCGGTCCACGGTGCAAACATTAACTATCTCGTGGAGGAGTCGGATACCGGCATCCAACACGAAGGGGAACTTTCCAAACCTACCACCGAGCCTTTCGGAGGCATTCCTCTTTATCAGGCTTTTGAATCGTACAGGCAGCTTTCATACGATCTGAAAGGTATGATCGACGAAGAGACAAAGAGGCGAATGGATGCAAACGACTCCGCAATTTCGGATGCCCTGTCCCGGGTGCATTCACTGTTGACACCGGAGTACATGAATAGGATGCGGGACACTGCAAAAGCAAATCACCCCAGTGAGTACGACGATATCATGAACTTCTTGCCGGATATCCGAAGGCGGCTAAACAGCTTTGCGGCTCTATTCGGTGTTGAGCTTGCGCGCTGACAGCTTGCAACACGATACAAGAAACGGAGACTTTTCCAATGCCGATCGAAGTTGATCTGATAAATCAAACCTCCGCTCTGTTGGGTGAAGAAAACAAAACAAGAGTCAGGTATTTGCAACCCAAATATCCGGCGTGCATTTTCTTCATGGGAGAAGAATCGGCGCGTTATTATGATAAAATGCGCCACGATCTCTTCACAGTCTGGGGAGAGTCTTCGGATTGCCTCTTGTATTGCAAAGGTATATGCAATACAGTACGGGGAAAGAAAGGGGCAACGCTTGCGCTTTACGATATGAGTACGCGGGGAACCGGCGGTGCGACATTAACTCCGATAGCGGTACAAAATGCAGTTACAGCAATGCACCAACAACAGGAAATTTTTTCCGATATGTCGCGCAATGCTGTATTTTGCGTGCTCGATACGACGCAGATTAAAAATAAAGCCGAATTTTCGCGTCGGTACAGGTCGATTTCGCAAATCAGGACGATCATCGGAAGCAACATAATTTCGATGCTGATCGTGATTTTGGATGATGCCGGGCAACTGAAGTCATCAAGATTTTCAAGGGAGTTCCTGTCTG
>JAISML010000221.1 GCA_031276775.1 Eubacteriales Family XIII. Incertae Sedis bacterium
CGTGATGGGACCGAAAGCAAACACGCAGGACGGTTCCCCGTCCAGCGCGTCCTTTGCGGACCGGTAGACAGCCGCAATCGGTTCGTCCACACAGTCCGCCGAAATTTCGTCGGAAAATGCCGAGGAGAAAACGAGCTCGTCGCTTGTGATCACGGCGATGCTGAGTTGTTCCATACCTGCGGCGGCGTTGACGGCGTTGCCGATGACCGTGCAACCGACCGTCTCGAAAGGCAATTTCGCGCAGAGTGTCTCAATCACGCCCGTTTCAATGAATTCAGAGCAACAGGAAATGAGACCCACGCTGTTTTTCAAAAGACTGCGTTCGACGTCCAACTGTGCGAGTATCTCGTCGACAGCCGCTTCCGGCTCATCGATCTCGCCCGTGAAAGCATTCAGCATTTTTATCATAATCCATCAACCCTCCTCCGGGTATCCGCGTTTCCCTTTGTTCCCATTGTATACTCGTAAAAAAAACATGTCAATCGGTGTTCCGCCGGCGGTTGATTAATGCGGCGGGATATGACATAATCAACTTGTCCGGTTTCATGGAAAAGAAGCAGATGAGAGGAAGCGATGGAAGACACAAAGGGCTTTGAGGAGATCAAGGCGAACATCATTGCGCTGTTGGACGCGAAAAAATATATCGGCGCCCGCAATGAAGTGCTGAAATTGAACGAAGCCGACGTGGCCGAGATCATCGGCGAGACGTTGGATGAACTCGGCATCGAGATGACCATCATTCTGTTTCGCATGCTTCCGAAAGACGAGGCTGCGGAGGTCTTTTCCCGCTTGTCCACGGACGAGCAATTGGAGATCATAAACGGCATCACCGACAAGGAAATTCAATTCATCATCGACGAGCTGGATTTCGACGACATGATAGACATCCTGGAGGAACTTCCGGCGAACATCGTCGATAAAATCCTCGAAAAATCCACCAAAGAGGAACGCAAACTCATCAACACCTTTCTCAATTATCCGGAGGACAGCGCGGGCAGTCTGATGACGCCGGACTATATCACCCTGCAGAAAGGTTGGCGTGTGGGGGAGGCGCTCGCGCACATCAAAACGGCGGGCATGGACAGCGAAACCGTCTACACCTGTTACGTCAAAGACGCGGGGCGGAAACTGCTCGGCATCGTGTCGCTCAGGAGTCTTGTGACGCAGGACGCGAATGTGCCGATCGCGGATCTGATGGTGGAGGAGATCGTGTACGTCAACGTGTACGACGATCAGGAAAAAGTTTCCGACGCATTCACAAAGTACGGATTTCTGGCGATCCCCGTGGTGGACAACGAAAAACGTTTGGTCGGCATCATCACCGTTGACGACATCCTGCGCGTCGTCGAGGAGGAGGTCACCGAGGACATCGAACGCATGGGCGGCGTCTTTGGAAGCGACGACAGGGAATATCTGGACACAGGCATTTTCAGGCAGGTGCGCAACCGGTTCCCGTGGCTGATTCTGCTCATGTTCAGCGCGATGCTCACCGGTCTTGTCATTTCCCGGTTTGAAATGTTGCTCACGGACGTCGCGAGCCTTACGATGTACCTGCCGTTGCTGATGGGAACCGGCGGCAACAGCGGCAGTCAGGCTTCGACCCTGGTCATCCGCGGTCTTGCGGTTGGAGAGCTTGTGCCGGGCGACGCGTTGAAAGTGCTTTGGAAGGAATTGCGCATCAGCGCGTTGCTGGGGCTGTGCCTGAGCGGCGTGAACCTATTGAAGATCCTATTCGTGGACAGGGAACCGCTCGATGTCGGAATCACCGTGTGCATCGCCCAAATCATCGTCATCGTCCTCGCGAAATGTCTCGGCGGCATGTTGCCTTTGCTCGCAAAGAAGATCGGTATCGATCCGGCGCTGATGGCCGCCCCGTTCATCTCCACCCTCACGGATACGTTTTCCTGCCTGATCTATTTTACCTTGGCGTCGGCCATCTTCCGGCTCACATGACGGGAGAAAGGACGATGTTGCGTCGGAGCGGCGCCGATCATGTGCGCGTATGCGGTTGCGCGGCGCGTGAGAGAAACCGGGGAATCGCTATCGATTATATGAAGACATTGTCGAAATGAAGACGATCACGAAACAGTATGTGAAAGCGCTGCTGAAGAAGCGGGCGCGCGACGCCCACAAAGGGGATTGCGGCAGGGTCTTAATCGTTGCGGGCAGTCCGGGCATGGCGGGCGCAGCCGTACTTGGGGCAATGGGCGCGCTCAGGAGCGGCGCGGGCCTCGTGAGCGTTGCAACGGACGAAGCGCTGTTTCCCATCGTGCAGACCTGTGTCCCCTGCGCCACCTGCATCGGCAGGACGGACGCAATGAGGGAACCTGCGCGATGGGACGCGATGGTCGTCGGTCCGGGGCTCGGCACGGGCCGGCGCGCGGAGGAAACGGTAAAAACCGTCATGGAAGCATACCGGGGACGGCTGATTGTCGACGCCGACGCATTGAACATCATCGCTGCGGCCGGTCTCGACATCCGCAACGCAAAAGCGGATGTGATCATCACGCCCCACGCCGGGGAAGCCGCAAGACTGCTCGGAACGGACGCGGGGAGGATCAATGCGGACAGGGAAGGGAGCGCGCGCGCGTTGGCAAAGCGGTTTGACGTCACGGCGGTGTTGAAAGGCAGCGAAACCCTCGTCGCGCTTCCGGACGGAGAGATTCGGCTCAATCCCACAGGGAATCCCGGCATGGCGACGGGCGGCAGCGGCGATGTGTTGGCCGGCGTCATTGCATCGTTTGCGGGGCAGGGCTTGGGCGCGCCCGACGCCGCTTCGGCCGGCGTTTACATTCACGGGCTCGCCGGAGACGTCGGGGCGAACGGGATCGGGGAATACGGACTCATCGCGACGGACGTTGCAAATGCCTTGCCTGCGGCAATCCGAACGGTGCAGAAATCCGGCGGATGATTCCCGGGGCGCGGATCTGCGCGCATTTTGCGCAGGGCGGCAACCGATGGAAAGAAAGATTGCGGTTTCGATAGGCGGCGCGCGGGAAACGCCGTATTTTTATGCGCGGGGATGCGTACTGTCGTAGACGTCCTTGATGCGATTTTTGGAAACGGTGAGGTATATCTGCGTCGCGGCGAGATCCTCGTGGCCGAGCAATTCCTGCAGGGATTTGAGATCGGCGCCGTTCTGCACCATATGGACGGCAAAGGAATTTCTCAGTATCTGCGGTGTGATTTTTTTGCCGACGCCCGCCTGCGTCGCATAGTTTTTAAGTATCTTCCAGAGCGCCTGCCTTGTGATCCGCTCGCCGTAATAGTTGAGAAAGAGCGCCTGCTCACTGTCGGATTTCCCGCGCAGAAGCTTGGAACGGCCTTCGTAGATATAACTTTCCAAGGCGGCCCGGGCAGGTCGGCCCAAGGGGATGATGCGCGCTTTGCCGTGTTCCCCGTTGCAGGTGACGAAGCCCATGCGCAGATTGACGTCGGACACATTCATCTCGATGAGTTCGCTCACGCGCAATCCCGTCGCGTAGAGCGCTTCCAGAATCGCTGCGTCCCGAATGCCTTTGACGGATTTCCCGGGCTGATCCAAGAGGGTTTCCACTTCCCCGATGGTCAAATATTCGATCTCTTTGCGGGCGATCTTGGGCGTTTTGATCTCCGCGGCGGGGTTCGTTGACATAATGCGTTGGGTGAGCATGAACTTATAGAAAGCCCGCACCGACGCCAACTTCCTGTTGACCGTCGCGGCCGCCCTGTTTTCATGTTTGAGTTTCAGCAGGTAAGCGGCCACGTCCGCCTCCGTGGCGTCGGTGGGGGCGCCCGTGCGCTTCTCTTCCAAAAAAGCGGCATATTCGCGCAGATCGCGCAGATACGCGTTGACGGAGTTGACCGCCATCTTTTTTTTGTTTTTCAGATATTCCGCGAAACGCGGGAAATGGGACTCCATTCAATGCCTCTTGTTCAGTTTGTATAGGTGTACGGAATCAATCCGACTCGAATATAAACAGTATAATATAATTGCAATTGGTTTACAAGAACATTGCAACGGATTGACACGGCTGATAAAGCGCCGCGTTGCCGTCCGCAGGTTGACCGGCGTCTCCGATCAGAGCCCCAAATAGCCGCGCATGAATTCGTCGTCCTCTTTGCCCAGATCGTCCTCGCCCGCGAGCGATTCGAGGTGGTGGGTAAATTCATGGCGCAGGGTTTTGCGCAGTTCCCGTTTCATCACCTCGCCGGATCGATCTCCGAACAAGGCGATGAAACTGCCGTAGAAGATGACGATGTAACGCCCCATGCCGCGGCTGTGCCTGTATTCGCCGAGAACGTACAGGTCTTCCGCGCGCGCGTATCGGCTCAATTGCGCTTCGGGCAACAATAGGATGCCGCCGTTCAAGTCCCTGTAAAAGATCGGCGGCAGTTCTTCCGCCAATTCGTCCAGGATATCCTGCATTTCGTCGATGCTCATCATCGTGATTTCCCCATCATTGTCTGTTTCCGTTCAAAGGTTGGCGGGGCGCGCATTCACGCAAACATGCAGTCCAGCAGTTCCCGCTTTCCGACGGATCCCAGCCAGAGCGGGATCCCGCTTTCAACGGCGGTCAACGCCGCTTCGACCGCGCCGGTCTCGCAACGCACCCCTTCGAGTGCGCGTTCCAGTCCTTCGATGGGCGTGAGTCCGAGAAAATCCCCCCGGATGCCGCAGCGTTCGATCACCCCCCGCTTGACGGAAAGGGAAATTTCCAATTTCCCGCCCGGGTATCTGCGGTCTGTGCGCAGGGAATATTCGGGCGCTTTGCCGTAAGTCCATTCCGGCGTATCGTACCGTTCGGACTGAATCACGCGGACG
>JAISML010000200.1 GCA_031276775.1 Eubacteriales Family XIII. Incertae Sedis bacterium
GAGGGGCTTTTGTCGGAAGACATCGACTTCATGATAAGGCTGATCCTGCACTGCGCCCGCTTTGACTGCCGGGCGCAACCCTATTATTGCTACAGGCAGGCGCGTGCCGGTTCCATCACGTACGGGACGCGCGCGGAGAACGTCCGATCCCTGCTTTCGATCATCGAAAAATGGGTGCGCCTCGCGCAGACCGATTACAGGCAGTACGAACGGTGCATCTACGCGTTTTTGGCATATGAGTACGCCGTGCTGATCGGCGTGCGGGGATTGACGCCGAAAGCGAAAACGAAAGAGGAAGCAAGCGAAAACGACTGCCTGTGGCGGGAGATCCGAAAGCTGAAATTCCTGCTGGGACACGCGCGCGGCGCAAGGGCGAAAACAATTGCGTTTGCCTGTCGCATCATGGGATTGCGGCTTACCGCTTTGCTGGCGTCACAGTACATCCGACGCCGCAGGGCATGCGGGAGACGGAGATGAAACGGAAGATATTTTTCTTGGGTGATTTTGTGTCCGGCGACGGTCCGGCAAACGCAAACAGCGCGTTTCTTTCCGATCTGAGCAGGGAGGAAGCCTCCCGTTCGGTGTGCCGCCGCCCCCTCTTTCGCGTTTTGGAATGTGTCGCAAAGATTCCGTTTGCGTCCGCAATCTGCCTGTGCAACGCCACGCGATTGAATTTTTTGGCGATTCGGGTCGCCGGACTGTTCGGAAAGAAAGTATTCTATCTGATGCACGGCTGCGGCAGCCACGAATATGAGCTGAACGCCGAACGGCCGGATCGATCCGCGCTCGACGCGCTGATCCGGTATGAGCGCCGCATCTTTTCAAACGCGCACAAAGTATTCTGTGTGTCCGAACGGTTCACGCACTTTATGCGGGCGCGCGAACCGGTCTTTGCGGACAAATTCGATTGTTGCTTCAACGGCGTGGACGTCGAAAGCATCCGCGCGCTTGCGCCGGCCCGGAGCGGAGCGCGGCCGGTCGGCAGGATCATCTCTGCGGGAGGCGTTCTGCCGCAGAAGAACAACCTGCAAGTCTGCGAAGCGATCCGTCTGCTCAACCAAAAGCACGGCATGGCGCTGGAATATCATATACTGGGTGAGTCAGGAGAGGGGAGGGAAGACACCGGATTTGACGCATACGATTTTGTGAAATTTCACGGCACGGTGCCGCGCGCCGCCGCGCTGCGACTGATGGCGGCAAGCAGAATCTTCGTGTTGAACAGCAGATTCGAATCGTTTTCCCTGGTCGCCGTCGAAGCGCTCCTCTGCGGTTGCGACGCGCTCCTGTCGGACAGGGCCGGCGTCCTGGATCTCCTGTCCGCCGCAGAGGAAAGCGATGTGATCGCCGATGGGGAAGACGCGGCGGAAATCGCCGCGAAGATAAAATACATATACGACCACCCCAACGGGGAAAGGCTCCTCGGGGGGCTTGACGATGCGGCGCTCGACGCCCGCAAGGCTTCCCGTCGCCTGTACGGCAAAATCCGCTCCTGCCTGACGTCGGGGTAAGGACAGCAACCGGCCGTTGTTCCTGTTCCGCGTATTCCGCGCCGCCTTTTGATTTCCATTGCAGACGGCGTCTGTTCATGATAGCATGGGTTTGAGGAATGTACCATTTATGAAAAAAATCGGATTGCTGACTTTGGTCTCCTATACGAATTTTGGAAACCGCTTGCAGAATTACGCGTTGCAGGAAGTTCTCAGGGGTTTTGGCTTTGCCGTGGATACGATCGCGTTCAAGGATCGGGCATCGGAAACGCCGCAGACACTCGTCGGGCGACTGAAAAAACTGCGGGGCAAATCCCCGGACGAAATGGCACGAATTGTAATTTACCATTTATTTGAAAAGAAGCGGCGACTTCAAAACATCGAAAAAACAGAACAGGCATTTAAGATATTCATCTGCCGGCATATTGCGCAACGTGAATTGGATGAGGTCGATTTTGCGCCGGGCGGCACCGCCCTGTTCGACTATGCTTGTTTTGTGACCGGCAGCGATCAGGTGTGGAATCCGCAATTCGGTTTTCGCGAAGTCTTTTTTCTCACCTTTGCCGAGGAGGGCAAACGCATCGCCTACGCGCCGAGCTTCGGCTTATCGCAATTGCCCGAGGAATGGCGGGGACGCTTTGCGCGGTGGCTTGACGGCATCCCCCATCTGTCGGTGCGCGAAAGGGAGGGGGCGGCAATCATCAGGGAACTGACGGGCAGAGACGCGCCCGTGCTGATCGATCCGACCTTGCTGATCGATGCGGCGCATTGGCGTTCCCTCGCGCAGACTCCGGCTTCCTTGCCGGACGGCGCGTTTCTGCTGACGCTCTTTTGGGGCGGGCAGACGAAGCGGGACAAGCGGCTCATCGACAGATTCGCAAAGCGGCGGCGACTCAAGATCATGCGTTTGGATCATTCCCACGATCTGCATGCCGGACCACAGGAATTTCTCCGGTATGTCGACGCGGCGGCTTTGGTTTGCACGGATTCGTTTCACGGCACGGCGTTTGCCATCCTGTTTGAAACGCCTTTTGTCGCGTTTCAAGGTGTCACACATGTTTCCGCAATATTCTCCCGGCTGGAAACCCTGCTGGAGACTTTTGCGTTTCAGTCGAGAAAAGCGGATTGCGTGGACTGGGACGGGGACGTATGCGCCTGTGATTTTTCGCATGTACCCGCGATCCTGCGTGAGGAACGGCGGAAGGCAAACGATTTTCTCAAAAACGCGCTTGCGGCGCAGGAGGACGGGATCCGTGAGGATGCGCCCCATGGGAATGCGCCCCATACGGGAGCGGATCACGGGGATGCGAACCGATGATTCTGTATGGGCGAAAAGAGGATTGCACGGGATGCGGCGCGTGTTGCAACGCGTGTGCGCACGGCGCGATTGGGATGAAGCCCGACATGGAGGGGTTTTTGTATCCGGAGATCGACGTCTCCCGGTGCGTCGCTTGCAAATTGTGCGCCATGGCTTGTCCCGTCACGTCAAAACCGCCGTCCGATCGGTCGCCCAAGGCGTACGCCTGCCGCAACAAGGACGACAGGATCAGATACGACAGTTCGTCCGGAGGTTTGTTCACCCCCTTGGCGGAACGGATCCTACGGAAATCCGGCGTGGTGTTCGGCGCGGCATTCGACGCGTCTTTCAATGTCGTGCATGATTTTGCGGAAACGGCGGACGATCTGAGCCGTCTCCGCCAATCAAAATATGCGCAAAGCCGGATGGGTAAGGCGTACGCGCGGGCGAAAGCATGCCTGGATGCCGGAAGATATGTCTATTTTTCGGGGACACCCTGCCAGATCGCCGGACTGCAGGCTTACTTGGGGAAAGACTGCGAGAGGTTGATCTGTCAGGACTTGATCTGTCACGGCGTTCCCTCGCCCAAAGTGTGGCGGGATTATCTGTCGTACCGCGAACGCAGGAGCGGTGCGCCCGTGCGCGCGGTTCAATTTCGGGAGAAACGACAAAGTTGGAGCAGTCCCTCCACGGTGATGCGCTTCGAAAACGGAAAAGAATACCGCCGCAATGCCCGGGAAGATTTGTTCTGTCGGGGATTTTTGGAAAACCTGTTCCTGCGGCCTTCGTGTTTCTCGTGTCCGTTCAAAGGTTCGGGCGGATCGGCCGATATCACTTTGGCGGACTTTTGGGGCGTCGACCGCGTATTGCCCGAACTGTTTGACGACAGGGGCACATCGTTGCTCCTGATTCATTCGCAAAAGGGAGCCGATCTCTTCGATTGCGTACGGGAAGAACTCATCTGCGAAGAAGTCTCCCCCGCCGAGGCATTGCGGCACAATCCGCTCGCGCTCGCATCGGCGCGTCCGCCCGCGGCGCCCGCGCAGTTCTGGGAGACCTATCACAGGCGCGGCTTGCCCAAAACGCTGCGCGCGTATTTGAAAGTCGGGGCGGTCATCCGATGCAAGCGTCTCGCCCGTCGTGTTGTGAATAAAATAAGCCGGCGCCAAAACGTGGCGGCGAAAGGCAGCGGTTTTGACGCGTGAGGACATAAGGAGGCGCGGAGATTGAACGATATTTTGGTCAGCGTCATCATACCGATTTACAATTGCGGACAATACCTGCGCAGGTGTTTGACGAG
>JAISML010000048.1 GCA_031276775.1 Eubacteriales Family XIII. Incertae Sedis bacterium
AGTCCGTGTCGGTCGACATGTCGGTAAACGTCTTTGCCGTATAATTGTAGGTCAGATCCGCAACGGGCTTCGTCCTGTCGATCTTCACGGTGTAGCTCCCGGTCCGCTCGGACAGTTCGTGCGCGGTCAGCGCGCTTCCGGCGACGTTCGCTTCGTCCGTCAGCACGCCAAACAGCGCCGTACCGGCCGTCTCCGCGTCATAGAACGCTTCGGCCCAGACGTTGGGCAGCCCGCTGTGCTTGAATACCGGATTCGGCAAGGCGGTTTCGTACAGTGAGAGAAAACTCACGCCGTCCGTTTCGATGGCGCCCTTTATGACGGTGACGGTCACGGCTTTGTTCGTCCACGTATCCGACGGATGCGCGTTAAAGCCGATCCGACCCCCGATCAGGGGCGCGTCCGTCGTCCTCACACTCACGCTGCCGCTCATCTTCGCATGCGCCGCGTTGCCCGCGTTGTCTTTCGCATACACATAGACGTCGTAGCTTCCGGGCTTCGTGATCGGCGTTCCGATCGGCATGTAATTGTCCGCGTCGTCAAGCGCCCCGGAAGCCGGAGACGCGCCGGCGGGCAGAAGGAGGATCTTCGTCCCGGCCGCGTCGATGCCCGACAAAGCGTCCGAGGAGGTGTCCGTAAACGCGTTGGCAAGGGGATCGTACGTCACGGCGGGAATCGGAGCCGTCTTGTCGATCCTGACGGTGTAATTCTCCGTGCGCGCCGACAGCGCAACGCCCGTGCCGTCGTCTTGGTCCGACAGCAACCCGAAAAGCGATATGCCCGCAGCCGGCGTTTCGGCGTTGTATACGCGCTCCGCGCCCAAATCGTACGTACCGCCCGCCTGCCGGTTGGCGGCGGTCGCGGCCGTGACGGCGCGGTCGCCTTCGTGCAGCACGAGGAAGTTTGCGGCGCCCAACGCGGGATTGTTTTCAACGCGCACGCGCACGTCTTGGTTCGTCCACGCGCCGGAGGGATGCGCCGCACCGGATCCCGTCAGACTGCCGCCGATGAAAGGAGCGTCCGAAGAGGCCAGCACGATGTCTTCTTCCGCGAGCGCGTGCGCCGCGTTGCCGGCTCTGTCAAAAGCCCACACGTAGATATCGTACGCGCCGGGCGCGCCGATCACAATGTCATCCGCCGGCACATAGTTGCCAATCTCGTTCGTATCCACGCTTCCGGGATTGTCCGCGGGTACGACAAGCATCCGCGTCCTGCCCGCCTCGACGCCCGACAGGGCGTCTGCGGAAGTGTCCGTAAACGTGCCGGCAAGGGGATTGTACTGCACATCCGGCGACGGCGCGTCTTTGTCGATCCTGACGGTCCGGGCGGCGGTGGGCGCGGACAGAAGTTCCGTCCCGCTTTCCGCAAGCAGTACGCCGCGGACGTCCGTTCCGCCTACGGCGGTGTTCGCGTTGTAGGTCTTCACCGCGGCCGTCGCCGCGCTTTCGCTCCCGGCGGTTCCCGTGCTGTACGCGGAGGGATTGACGCTGTCGTAGACGGCGTTTCTGAACGTTCCGAGGATGTCGCCGCCTGTAACGGTTGCGATCAGATCCTGATTCGTCCACGTGCCGGACGCGTAGGCTTGCCCGCCAATGGGATTGCCGTCGGCGTCCGTCGCCCCGGCCGCGTAGGCGATCGAAAGCGCGGGCGCCGCGGCGGTTTTGACCGTCACATTTCGGGAAGCCTGCGCCGTCGTGTTGTCCGTGTTGTCCTTGGCCGTGAACGTCTGGGCGTAGATGCCGACGCTCGTCAGTTTGCCGCCCGAGACGGGCACGGCGACGCCGCCCGACCGCGTGACGGTTCCGTTGTAGGTCCCGCCGAAACCGCTGAACTTCGTCCCGTTGATCCCGCTTTGCGCGTTCACGCCCTCCGTCTGCGCAAAGGCGTCCCCGACGTTTTTCGTCAGATTGTCCGCCGTGACGACCGGCGGACTTTGGGTGCCGTACAGCGTCACTGTGGCGCCAACGGCTATCCAAAGGCGCACTCCGCCGGGAGAAACCTCCGGTCGGAATCCGCTGTCAAATGTTTTCGACAACTGCGCACCCGTCCCCATATTTCTGATCGTGCAACTTCCGCTAAGATATTGATAAAATTGACCAAGATATTCACTCTGATACAGAGAGCCCAGCTGAACCGTGACGCTCACCGTGGCGCCCGCCCAGGTGGCGGGAATCGTCCCAAAGTCAAAGCTGTCTTCGGCATAGGCAAATATTTGATTGGGAGAAGGATTATTGGTTGGACTTGTCGTAAGATACACAACCTGAATTGACATGGGATACAGATCCGCCGGACCCGCCGTGAGCGCCGGCAGCGTATATGTACCCGACAAGGATGGATTTGACGGTATATTCTCGGTGGTAATAGGATTGCCTGTGACGATACTCTTGTCCACAAAAATCGCAATTGCTCCCGTGCTGGGATTCGCCGACTCCGCGTTCGTCGGGATCGGTACGAAACCGACCGCCATGACCACGCAGAGCAGGATGGCGATCGCGCTTCTGCGCGCACGGTTTCCTCCGCGCACGCCAAATGCGCGCATGGCCGCCGCGCCGCGCGGACGCTCTCCATATGCCGTCCCCGTCATTACGCGCGGACCGGACGGCCGGATTTCCGCGTCTTTCGATTTCTTTCTCTTCCGGAATATGTTCATCGTTGTTTCCTTTCCTCTTACGCCGCCCCGTCGGCGACGTTTCCTTTTGGCATACCGGCCTTTTCCGCCGATCCGTCCTGTCTGTCTCTTTGCTTGCTTTTGCCTGCTTTTTGCTTGCTTTTGCTTTCCGTTCCCCTACCCGGTCCGTTTGCCGTCTTCTCCGGCTTTCTTATGCTTTCCCCGCTCTTTTCTTTTCTCTGTTTGCGGCGCTGTCTGCGGTGCGGACCGCAAGTCGCGCGGGAGCGCGCGGTTCGCCCCTCGCGCGCGCGGACAGACACCCATTCCCCGGTGCGGCCGTGCCGGCCGCGGTCCGGTCTGCGGACGCGACAAAACCGCCCGCCGACGCCGGCGCGCGCTTTTCGCCTCCCGTGTTTTCGATTGCAAAATTATGGATTTTATTTACATGATTGTATAAATTTAGGCATATGGGGGGGGGGTTCGGTTGATTGCGCTTCCGCCCCTCCCATCGTTCGCGTTCATCTTTTTCTTCGCGTTCACTTTTTCATTCGCGTTCACTTTTTCATTTGCGTTCACTTTTTCATTTGCGTTCATCTTTTCCACCCGGTCTCCCCCGCCTGCCGCGTCCGCTTTCCCGCGATCCGCCTGCCCGTCCGCAACTTCCGCTATTAGTGTCAGATGGTTTCGCTCTTTCAAATCCTGCTTTATTTTTGAACTTTTCGGGAAAAATTTTTTATCCGCGCGGCAGATCGCCGCGCGTCGCCCAAGTTTCTGATACCCGCTTTTGGGGAATTGAAACACAAATGGATAATTTTTTTGGATGCGGTCGGGGGAAATTATTTTGGAATTGCTTCTTGGGAGCTTCGGTTACAGTCGCGGCGCAACCCGCCAACCCTTCAGTGGAAACTTATTTTTTTGCGGCGATCACCCGTACACGATCCCGATGTCCGTGCGGTACTGCGCCCCTTCGAAAGAGAGCTTTTTCACATTGCGGTACGCCTTGTCCCGGGCTTCGTCATGGGTCTTCCCCACGGCGGTCACGCCTAGGACGCGGCCGCCCGCCGTCAGGATCCCGCCGTCCGCTCCGCGTTTTGTGCCCGCGTGAAAGACGACGACGTCCCCGTCCACATCCTCCAAACCGGTGATGCGTTTGCCTTTTTCATAGGAACCGGGATAACCGCCGGACGCCATGACCACGCAGACCGCGCAGTCGTCGCTCCACCCGATCGGGATCTCCGCAAGCCGGTCTTCCGTCACGGCCAAAAAGACATCGAGCAGATCCGTGTCCAAGCGGCGCAGAACGGACTGCGCCTCCGGATCGCCGAAGCGGTTGTTGAACTCGATCACTTTCGGACCCGCGTCCGTGATCATCAGCCCGATGAACAGCACACCCCTGAAATCCAAACCGTCCGCGCGGAACCCTTCAAACGTGGGTTTGAGGATGCGCTCCTCTGTCTGTCTTTCGAGCTCCGCATCGAACACGAGGCTCGGGGAATACGTCCCCATGCCGCCGGTGTTCGGTCCCCTGTCCCGATCAAAGGCGCGCTTGTAATCCTGCGCGGATTCCATGGGCACGATGGCGCTGCCGTCCACAAAACAGAGGACGGACGCCTCCGTTCCGCGCAGGAATTCCTCCACGATCACCTTGTCCCCGGCCGCGCCGAACACGCGATCCTCCATCATCTCCCGGATCGCCCGTTCCGCCTCCGCCGCGTCTTCGGCGATCACGACGCCCTTGCCCGCCGCAAGACCGTCGGCTTTCAGCACCATGGGAAACCCGTACAGGCCGATGTGCGCGATCAGGTCTTCCCGATCGGTGAATGCGCGGGAAGCTGCCGTCGGAATGCCGTGCCGCGCGAGAAAATCCTTCGTAAACGACTTGCTGGCTTCGAGCCGGGCACAGCGCGCGTTGGGACCGAACACCGGAAAGCCGCGCGCTTCGAGACGATCCGTCAAGCCTTTGGCCAAGGGAACCTCGGGGCCGATCACGACGAGATCGGGCAGTTCCCGCGCGGCCAACGCGACCATCGCGTCCACATCCTCCGCGTCCGCGTCCACGCACCGCGCGATCCGCGCGATGCCGGCGTTGCCGGGAGCGCACAGGATCTCCCCGGCCTTCGGACTTTGCGCCAATTTCCAAGCGATGGCATGCTCGCGTCCGCCGCCGCCCACGATCAGAATTTTCTTCTTATTGACACCGTTTCCCAAAATTCGTCCGCCTCCCCTCATGCGTGCCTCGCGTCTTTTACCAGTCACAGGGAACGCTCCACCGGATGGGCGCGCGCCGGCTTGGCGCCAAATAACCGCAGACTTCGCCTTGGCGGCAAAGACGCCGATGCCTCCGGCTCAGTGTTTGAAATGCCGCACGCCCGTAAAGACCATGGCGACGCCCAACTCGTCGGCTCTGCGCACGGAATCCCCGTCGCGCAAGGAACCGCCCGGCTGGATGATGGCCGTGATCCCTGCCTGCGCCGCCGCCGTCACACAGTCCTCAAACGGAAAAAACGCGTCGGAGGCCAAGACCGCGCCGCTCAGTTCGCGGGAGGATGCGTCCCCGCCCGGTCCTTTGATCGCGATCTCCGCAGAACCGATGCGATTGGTCTGTCCCGGTCCGATCCCGAGGGTCATCCTGTCGCGGGCGATGACGATGGCGTTTGATTTCACATGCTTCACCACTTTCATGGCGAATTGCAGATCCGCAAGCTCTTTTTCCGTCGGCTGTTTGACCGTGACGACGCGCAGGTCGGACGCGGCGTACAACTCCGTGTCAATGTCCTGAATGAGGACGCCGCCATCCACTTTCTTGATGTCGATCTGTCCTGTGGGCGGCTTTTTTTCGATGTCCGGAAGTTTCAGAACCCTGAGATTCGGCTTCTCTTTCAGGATGGTTTCCGCTTCCGCGGTATAGCCCGGCGCGATGACGATTTCGACGAAAATTTTGTTGATCTCCGCGGCGGTACGCCCATCCACAACCCGGTTGGCGGCCACGATCCCGCCGAAGATCGACACGGGATCGGCGTCATAGGCTTTCCGGTAAGCGTGAAAGATGTCGTCCGCGCTCCCGACGCCGCACGGATTCGCATGCTTCACCGCCACCACCGCAGGTTCGTCGAACTCCCGCAGAACGGCGAGCGCCCCGTTGGCGTCGTTGATGTTGTTGAAAGAGAGTTCCTTTCCGTGCAGTTGCTCCGCGTTCACCAAAGCGCCGCTCCACGGTCCGATCTCCCGGTAGTAGCCCGCGCGCTGATGCGGATTTTCGCCGTAGCGCAAGTTCTGTATCTTCTCGAACGTGAACGTGGGATTGTCCGGAAGCGGTACATTTTTTTCCGCCCTGAGATAGTCCGCAATCATGGCGTCGTAGGCTGCCGTATGCTCGAACACTTTCAGCGCCAATCTGTACTTTGACTCATAAGAAATCCCGCCCGTTTCCCGAAGTTCTTCGATGATCGCCCCGTAATCGCCCGGATCGCAGACGACGACGACGTCTTTGTGGTTCTTCGCCGCCGACCGGAGCATAGTCGGTCCGCCGATGTCTATGTTCTCGATCGCGGTCGCC
Organism: Eubacteriales Family XIII. Incertae Sedis bacterium; assembly: GCA_031276775.1. Classification (GTDB taxonomy): domain Bacteria; phylum Bacillota; class Clostridia; order Peptostreptococcales; family Anaerovoracaceae; genus JAISGB01. The sequence goes on from JAISML010000048.1 coordinate 6,162, forward strand.
AGGGTCGCGTCCGGCTTCGCGATGGCGGCTTTGAAAGGATAAAGGTTGATGACCACGACGTCGATGGGGGCGATGCCCAGGTCGGCAAGCTGTTTCATATGCGATTCCCTGTCGCGCATGGCCAAGATACCGCCGTGAATCGAAGGATGCAAGGTCTTCACGCGGCCGTCCAAACACTCGGGGAAGCCCGTGATTTCGGAGACGCCGATCACCTGCATGCCCGCTTCTTCAAGAACCTTGTGCGTCCCCCCCGTAGAGAGGATCTCCGCCCCCAACGCCGCCAGTTCCTTTGCGAACGCCACGACGCCTGTCTTGTCCGATACGCTGATCAATACCCGCATACTGTCCGTCCTTCCTGTTTCAGTTGCAAAGAATTTATCACATCAAAGAAATGCCGATTCATACACTGCCTACGCCGGCGCCTCCGGGGTTTACATCCGGGAATTTTTCCTTGCGGACGCAACGCCGTTCACCGCACCCACAGACAAGCGTCAATCAGTGTCTCTCAAATCATATTGTAATTGATTTGCTCCCAAATATCAACAAAACCGAAGCATCCGTTGTGATCGAAGGTTGCCGTTGTGATCGAAAGCGCTGTTGTGCATTTGCGCTCATTGTCCCGAACATTGCGGCGCGGCGGATCGTGTTTCGGCTTAAAATATTTCCTATCCGTGGGGAAAACTACAGTTTGTTTTCACCCGGAGTTTCCTGTATCGTAAAGACATCTTGGAGGAAACGCGTGCATTTTCGCATTTTGGGGACGGTACATTGCAAAAGAATTATTTGCAGGGACGGCATAACGACTTACTGAAAATTCTCCTGTATGAAGAGAGCTGGATCACCGGAGACCGTTTGGCATGCAAATTAAAAGTGACCACACGCACACTTCGCAATGACATCAATACCGTCAACCGATCGATTGTCGCCTGCGGCGCTTCCGTCAAGGCTTCCAAACAAAAAGGCTACAAACTGATCTGCGATGATTTCGCGCAGTTGGAAGCGCTTGTCTTTGAACGGGGTTGCAGTTATGACTCCCCCGAAAAGCGGATACGGAATATCGGCATATTGCTTTTGCAAACCGACGAAACACATCCACAGCAAATCGACGATCTGGCGGAAAGCATGTTTGTCAGCAACAGCACATTTGAATCAGATCTGAAAAAAATCAAGGAAACGCTGGAAAGCAGGGCGACCCCCGTAAAAATACATCGGAAAAACAATAAAGTGTGGAGTTCCGCAGATGAATCCACGCGCAGGTTTCTGCTCAGAGAAATGATCTTGGATCGCACCGACGAAAGTTATATCTACGCGGACAATTACTACATGTTTTTCGGCAAAAGCGATACTGACACGGCGATAAGGTGTCTGCGCAACATATGCGCGGAATTTGCGCTCAGCTTATCCGACGGGGACATCATCCATCTCGTCATATATTTATGCATTAAAATTAAAAGAATCCGTGAAGGGTTTGTCCTGTCCGAACATCCCGCGAAGATGCCCGACGACGCCGAAGAGGAGACTTCCCTTGCAACATTGCTGTCCAACAACGTCGAGCGTGAATTTGCGGTCGGGCTTTCACACAGAGAAAGAGTCGATACCGCGCGGCAATTGTCGTTGCTGGGCATTGACCCGCTCACCGATGAACAGCACGTGAGTTGCGCGCAGGAACAGAAAAAATACTGTGTTCAGATAGTCGATGCGCTTCTGGAAGATATCATGAACAAATATCTCATCGATCTTCGTTCGGACCATGAGTTGCGCAGCAGCCTGATATCGCATATTTCAAGAACCATCGGCAAGACGCTCAATTTCACAAAAACGACCAACCCCATCCTGATGTTGCTCAAAAACGATTATCCGTTTGTGTTTGAAATGTCGCTCTACCTGTATGACAGAATCAAAGAAGTGTTCGACATAAAATTGTCGGAAGACGAACTGGGGTACGTATCCTCCTATTTGGGCGCGGCAATCAAACGCCTTGAGGACGCCGCCGGAGCCGAAAAGTCAAAACTGTCCGTGATAAGCAACAACGATACCGCCACCAACAAGCTCCTGATGGCGAGATTGATATCGCTTTACGGCAACAAATATGACATCAAGGGTCCTTATTCCTTCTTTGACGCCGAGCGCGCAAAAGAAGAAAATTCCTCTTTCATTATCGCGACAGGTCCCCTCGCCAGACTGCATGACAAAAGCATTCCCGCGATTCATATCTCGCCCGCGCTGAACGATTCCGACATCGGAAACATCAACAGGAAACTTTCCGCAATCAACAAACAAAACGCGGAGGTCAATCTTCCCAACGACAGGCGGCTCTATTTCAGTGAAGAAGCCTTTCATCTTCATCCGCCCGTCAACACGAAAGAAGATGTGATCCAATACATCTCGGACAAACTCTGCGCAAAAGGCTATGTCCCCGAAAATTTCGCAAACAAAACATTGGAAAGAGAATGCGTCCACCCTACCGTATTTGGGCGCAATATGGCCATGCCGCATCCGATCGACGCCTGCGCCCTCAAAACCGTTATTGCGGTGACCGTGCTGAAAGAACCCCTGATGTGGAATCCCGGGACGGTTCAGTTGGTGTTTCTGCTTGCCATAAAGAAAGACGACACAAAGTATCTCAACCATTTTTTTGACATTACCGTAAAGCTGGTCGACGAATCGCAAAAGGTAACAAAACTTATCGGCTCGTCGTCTTACGGAGAATTCATATCGCTGTTGTTTGATTAACCGGGAGTGACCATGGCCGATTTTACCGATCTGTTTCACCTTGACATGATTATCGTGAATGTCGACGTACTTTCAAAAGAAGAAGCTTTGCGTTTCATGTCAAATGAATTGCAAAAGAACGGTTATGTTGAAAATGGCTATTACGATATGCTGATCGCGCGCGAAAACGAATATCCGACAGGGCTTGCGACCCAACCGTTTCAAGTTGCGATACCGCATACCGATCCGCTTCATGTGCTGAGACCGTGCATCGCGGTACTGAAACTGAAAACGCCAATCACATTTACGGAAATGACAAAAATCCGAAAAGTGGATGTGAGGTACATATTCGGACTTATTTTGAAGAAAAACAAAGATCAGGTGTCGCTCCTTCAAAAGTTTATCAACCTGTTTTCCGATGAAAAAAAAATGATCGGACTGATGAATGCGACAACGCCCGCCGAGATATTGAATGTCTTATCTCTTCATGAAAATGAAAGGAAGTGAACATGAAAGCTGTGGTGTATCATAAGCCGGGAGATCTGAGAATCGAAGAAGTCCCCACCCCAAAACCCGGACCGGGCGAGATATTGATGCAAAATATCTCGGCGCTCACCTGCGGAACCGACGTGAAACAATATCGTCGCGGATATCCCCGCTTCAAGGACGGACAACTGCTGATTTTCGGACACGAAAGCGCCGGAATCGTCGCCGAAGTCGGAGCGGGAGCGACAAAGTACAAA
>JAISML010000104.1 GCA_031276775.1 Eubacteriales Family XIII. Incertae Sedis bacterium
CGCGTTGTCCGAAAGTGCGCCGTATTCGGCGGCAAATCCGCTGTTTTGGGCGGAGGTCTATCCCAAAGGGACTTGGTATTTCGCTGCTTCCGTCTATGAACTGACGGGGAACATAGAAGCCGGCAAAGCATACACCTTATTGGTCATGGCGATCACGTTTTGCGTATACTATGATTGTTTGCGGATGAAATTCGGCTCAACGCTGCGACCGATCATCGTCTCCTTGTTCGCTGCCGCAAATCCCATCGCCGTCGCGCAGTTTCAGTCGTACTATGTGGACGGGTTGGTCTCTTGCGCGATCCTGTCCGTCTTTCTGCTGTTTGCGACGATGATGAATCGGGAATATTCAGGGGATCGCGGACTGATTCTTCTGTGCGCTGTTTGTCTGATCCTCATCGGCTGCAATGTGAAGTTTTCGTCCGCACTGTTTTTGGGCAGCGTCACCGTCTGCTTTTTTGTGATCTACATGATTTACTTCATGCGCGGTCGCGTTGACTTCATCAAACCCAGTAAATTGTTCCTGCTTTTCGCCGGAAGTGCGATCGTCGCGATTCCGGTTGTGGGTTGGTCGCCGTATATTACGAATACCCTTCGCTACAAATCCCCGCTGTACGGTCTGATCGGAGGAGATGTGGCTTTGCTGGGTTCGGACAATCTTGAAATGTCCGGTGCGATCAGAGGCCTGAACAACACACAGATGTTCTTTGCCTCCCTGTTCGGAAAGATGAGCCACGGCGAACACAGGACGGTCGGCGACCTCCTGAAAGTCCCGTTCACCGTTTCATGGGATGAATTGGGGTTTTACAATTTCGTCGATACGAGGCTAGGCGGCATGGGTGTGCTGTTCGGCGGCATTTTTTTGCTGTCCTGCGTTATTCTTCTCGTTTGCGGCATCACGGGTGGGCGTAAGCGGGCGTTGGCTCCGCACAACGTATGTCTGTTTGCGCTCGTTTCCGTAACCATTGCGGAAATGCTGATTCTGCCCGCATCGTATCAGGCGAGGTACATCGGGTTCATCTGCATCGTTCCCGTAATGGCGCTTGCCGTCGTCTTTTGCCGTAACGCGCCGTCGGATCGACACGGCGGCTTGCGCGCCGACGGATCTTCGGATCACTCCGTCGCGCGATCGGATCGAAGCGGTGAACGTCCGGGTTGCGCCACCGGAACTTCAGGTTGTGCCGGCGGTCGTTTTAAAATGGCAGCGGCAGTGTTTCTCTCGGCGGCGATGTTTCTGAACTGCATGCCTTGGGGATATCCCGCGTTGCAACGCATCATCGAATCCGCGCATACGAGGACGGCGCTGAAAAGCATGGCGACGTCCGGAACGGATCAACCGTTTGAAGTCCTGTTTTATCTGAGGGATTTCAGCGGACTCAACTACAATCTCCGGGACTTTGGCGTTCCTTATGTCATTGCCGAGGAGGAACGACCGGGGGATGACTTTCAAAGTACCTATTTCAATTGGATATTTTACAGACAGGCGGTGGATCTTGGGCAGTTGGAATAGAGGACAAATCCAATTGGGACGGGAGCGTTCCGTCAAACGTTTCGCGGGAACATTGGCTGTCTGCGCGGTTTTTTCCATGCTTGCCGCCTGCGCGACCGTATCTTTGCTGACGGAAGCGACGTTTTCGCTGTCACTCTTTCGCGGACTCGCGGGTCAACGGGTGGAACTGCTTGCGCCCGTGTTTCTGTTCGCGTCTTTGCATCTGATCGTTGATGTTCGCCGTTTGTATGATTGCATATTCAGATACAGATGGCTGATCGCGGCGTTTGTCTTCGTGTTTCTGGTTCTGAATCGGTTCAATCTTTCATCTATCGGCATGTACAATTATTTTGTTCAGCCCGGTGCGGGCAATGCGTATATCGAGCCGGTCTTTGGCGTTCCTCGGTTTATTCGCGGGGATGAATGGGGCGTTTCGACGCCGTGGCAATTGTCGGCGCAGTACGGAGATGCGTATGGGGAATACAATTGGATCATTCGCGGTACGCGGAGTGACAATATTTCGACGAGCGGTCTTTATTTCGCATACTCTGCTCTGTCAAACGCGTTGAACTTCGGTTTCTTTCTGTTCGGTCCCGCATATGGGTTGGCAATTGCGACCTGGGGCAAGGCGCTGCTGACCTTGTTGGCGGCGTTTGAGTTCTTTCGCGTCGTCACAAAGGATGACAGATTCCTGTCTTTTGCAGGCGCCGTCTTGGTTTCGCTTTCATCATTTTATGTTTGGTGGTCGCTGACGCCGTTTCACAGTATCACGAATGTGATGATCGTCACAGTTTGCATTTACAGGTTTCTTTTCGCGAAGCGCGTGGCGTTCAAACTTTTTCTGGGCGCCGCCATCGTACTTTCGTTGTCGAATTTCGTCTGTTCTTTCTACCCCGCGTGGCAGGTTCCGGCCGGATACATTCTGCTGACGCTTTTCGTCTATCTTGTCACAGAGCATTTTGACGCGGTAAAGCGTTTGAAAGCGGGGGACTGGATCATTGTCGCAGTGGCGCTTTTGATAACCGTTTCAATCGTCGTCGCCGTCCTGCGCGACAGAGCCGATTACATTGCCGCCGTGTCGGAAACCGTATATCCGGGGCAACGCCGGGACACCGGAAGATATTGGACTGCGGTACAGAGCCTGTTCTTCGGGATGCAGTCATTCCTCTATCCATTCAAAGACGTAGGAAATCCCAGCGAAGGAGGCACGTTCTTTGCGCTGTGTCCTCTCTCATTCTTCGCGGGCGCGTATGTGTGGTGGAAAGATAAGCGGTCGAACCGGTTGATCCTGTTGTTGAATCTGCTGACACTGTTCTTTCTCTTTTATATCGGAATCGGATTGCCCGATTGGTTGGCGCGCGCGCTCCTGATCGATCGGACGATCACGACGCGGCTTGCGCCTTTTGTCGCCTTGCTTCAATTGATCGTTCTGCTGTCGGTACTCGCACAGAATCAGGTATTGCCGCGCAAAAAATGGGTTGGGATCGGTTCGGGTCTTTTCACCGCCGCCGTTCATGTCGTCTTTTGTCTGTGGGTCTATCCCGCCTATATGCCATTTGCATATATCGCGCTTATCGTACCGTTGTACGTCTTGGGCGGGTATGTCATGGTTGTGAAAAGTTCGCGGAAGTCCATTCTATTTTTTGTTGTGATCGTCGTGACGCTTACCTTGGCGTCGTCCGCCTATGTCAATCCGATCATGAAAGGGACGGATGCCATTTACTCGAAGCCTGCTGCTGTGCGGATCGCGGAACTTGTGCGGGAAACGCCGGAAGCGAAATGGATTGCGACGGGGGAATTCAGGCTCAACGGATTCTTGATGGCCTGCGGTGCGCCCACCTTGACTTCCGTGAATTACATTCCGAACATGGGAATGTGGGAGAAACTGGATCCGACAGGGGCGTATGCAGAGACATACAATCGCTATCATCATATATTCTGCAATCTGACGACCGGAAAGACGAAGATAAGTCTGAGTGCGGAGGATGGCGTTGATTTGTTGCTGTCTTATGAGGATTTGAGAAAGATCGGCGCGGATTACGTCTTTACGCTCGAAATCCTCGAAACCGAGCCAAATGCGCCGCTGGAACAGGTTTATGATGAAGCCGGCGTCCGCATCTATCGTGTGACGGATCGGTAGACGCATGGATGCGGTAACGGAGCGCCGGATGCACGGGTGCGGTGACGAAAGCGTTGTCAGTGTGCGATGGTGGACGTGATTTGCCGGAAACAGCGTGATTGAAAGAACAAGCCGATTTGTTTGAACGTCTGCGCGTTTTCGTGTTATAGTAAGCAACACGCTTCAAACAATCTGGGCGATGGTTAATGGTTAGGGGAGAATGCGGGTATGAACATACTGCTTACCGGCGGCGCCGGGTTTATCGGGAGTCACACGGCGGTCGTGTTGCTCGAAAGCGGGCATGACGTCGTCGTTTTGGACAATTTTTCAAACAGCAAGCCTTCCGTGCTCGATCGGATCGAAGCGATCGCGGGACGGAGCTGTCCGTGCGAAAACGCGGATCTCTTGGATGAGGCGGCCGTCCGCGACGTGTTTGACCGGCACGGTTTTGACGCGGTTGTCCATTTTGCGGGGTTGAAAGCCGTGGGCGAGTCGGTGGAAAAGCCCTTGTCATATTACGCGAACAATCTGATCGGAACGATCCGTCTGACGGAGGCGATGGCGGAACACGGTGTCAAAGATCTGATCTTCAGTTCCTCGGCGACCGTGTACCGTGCGGACAACCCCGTCCCTTATCACGAGGATGATGCGCTTGGCGCGACCAACCCCTACGGGCGTACGAAGGTGATGATCGAACAGATCTTGCGCGACGTATGCGCGGCCGATCCGCAATGGTCGGTGGCGCTTTTGCGGTATTTCAATCCGATCGGCGCGCATCCGAGCGGACGCATCGGGGAGGATCCGAACGGGATTCCCAACAATCTTCTGCCCTATGTGTCTAAAGTGGCAGCAGGCGAACTGCCCGTCATTCATATCTTCGGGGACGACTACGGTACGCCCGACGGCACGGGCGTCAGGGATTACATCCATGTGATGGACTTGGCGGAGGGGCATCTTTTGGCCTTGGAGTACATCCGGGAGCGCAAAGGGGCGTTCCCGTTCAATCTCGGCACGGGCAAAGGTTACAGTGTCAAAGAGGTCATCGCGGCGTTTGAGCGGGCTTGCGGCAGGCCGTTGCCGGTCGAGATCGATGCGCGGCGGGCGGGCGATCTGCCGATCGTCTACGCGAACGCGGATCTCGCCCGGGCGGAGCTGGGATTTTCGGCCAAGCGCGATCTGACCGAAATGTGCGCGGACGCGTGGCGTTGGCAGCAGAGGGCATGGAGCGGGCAATGACGGTTTCGGCCGGGGTCGGTCCGTTTTCGCGGATTGAGGAGATCATGATTTGCGTTTTCCGATCACGACCTACGGCATACAGGCAGAGGAAAAAAATGATAGTATTGACTTATGTCGGCGGACATGGTATGATAACGCAATAAACATATTTATCATATATATTATATATGATAAACGGGAAGTTTGGGTGAAAGGTTGACGGACAGATCCGCGCGGCGCGGGGATCGCAGAGGCTTATCGCGAGAATCGCAAGGGGTTTATCGCATGAACCAAACGGGACTTATCGAAAAGATCGTCGAGTATTTTCAAAACCGTTCGGACGTCTATCTGGAAGCGGTGGCGCGCCATCTTTTGATCAGCGCCGCAGCGGTGTGCGTCGCGTGCGCCGTCGGGATTCCTCTGGGGATCTTCTGCGCGGGGAACGCGAAAATGCGGACGCTCGTAACGGGTCTGTTCAGCACATTGCGCATTGTCCCAAGCCTTGCGGTGCTCCTGCTCTGCATCCCCCTCATCGGCACGGGATTGGCTCCGGCGTTGGTTGCGCTTTCGTTTCTCGCAATCCCGCCGGTGCTGATCAACACGACGCAGGCGTTTGCGGGCGTCCCGTCCTCCGTCCTGGAGACGGCTGCGGGCATGGGGATGGGCGGCGCGCGCATCTTTTGGAAAGTGAAAGCGCCCCTGTCCCTGCCCATCGTGCTGACGGGGATCAAGACTGCCGTCGTGGAGGTGATCGCCAGCGCCACCTTGGCCGCGTACATCGGCGCGGGCGGGCTCGGCAACATCATCTTCACGGGTTTGGGGCTCCTGCGCGCGGATCTGCTGCTCATCGGCGGGATATCGGTCGCCCTGCTGTCCGTCCTGACCGATTTTTTCCTCAACCGATTGGAACGGCGCATCGTGCGGTACCGCGACCCAAACGCAAAAATGAAGACGGAAGGAAGGCTGGGACATATGAAAAAACAATTGAAAAAACGTTGGTTTGGCAGAATGACGGCGGTGGCTTTGATCTTGGGCATGACCGTCCTCCTCTCCGCCTGCGGCGGGGATGGCGGCGACGGAAACGTCTCCGGCGATGACGCGGATGTGGGCAGCGGCGCGCCTGTTCGCATCGGTTCCAAAGATTTCACGGAAAATTTGATATTGGCGGAGATCTATGCGCTGGCCTTGGAGGACAAGGGCGGGCTTGCGGTGGATCGCACGTTCAGCCTTGCGAGTTCCTCGGTTCACACCGCGTTGGTCAGCGACGAGATCGATCTCTATCCCGAGTATACGGGCACGGGCTTGCTGTCCGTCCTGCAGCTTGACCTTCTCACGGATCCGCAGGAGGTCTATGACACGGTGAAAGAAGCCTATGAGGACAGGTTCGATCTCATTTGGTTGGATTACGCGCAGGCCAATGACGGACAGGGCATCGCGGTCACAAAGGCGGTGTCCGACGAGTACGGCGTCAGGACCATTTCCGATCTGCAAAAGCAGGCCGCGAACATCCGGTTTGCCTCACAAGGGGAATTCGATGAGCGGGAGGACGGCATCCCGGCCCTGGAAGCGGTCTACGGTCCGTTTGCGTTCAAGTCGTCCGTTGTGATAGACAATGCGCTGAAATATGATATGCTGTTGAACGGAGAAGCCGACGCGGCGCCGGCCTACACTTCGGAGGGACAATTGGTCAATCCGGCGTTCGTGCTTTTGGAGGACGACAGGCAGGTCTGGCCGCCTTACAACATCGCGCCGGTCGCGCGCGCGTCGATTTTGGAAACTTATCCGGAGATAGCGGACATTCTCAACGCCGTCAACGCGTTGATAGACACGCCCACGATCACCTCGCTCAATGCGGAGGTCGACGTGGACGGCAAGGAATATGAGGAGGTTGCGAAAGCGTACTATGACTCTATCAAAGACTCGATCTGACGGGAATCAAAAGGGGGACGTCCCGTGTGAGGACAGGGCGCGGTTTTTGGACAAGTTCGGCGTGCCCGAGGCGGCGCATGCCGTCATCGACCGGATCGTGACGCCCTTGGAACAGAAACTTGTCGCGGCGCTCGCGGACGAAACGTTTGATCTCGCGGAGATCGGCAGGGTGCTGTCCTGCCCCTTTTCGCTCGCGGAGCTTTCGTTGATGTCTCTTGAGGGTGTTGCGACGTTCGACGAGAACGAGGCGAAGCGGTTTGCGGATTCGGCTTACCGGAGGGGAATCATCGCTGTCGCGGAGGAAGGCGCGCGGGACGGAACCGGGCGGCGCTACCGCATCGCGGATTTTTACGGCCGCTTGGATATCTTTGCCGTTACGGAACAGGATGCGTGGCGTTCGCTTCCGCAGGAGGTTCAAACCGCCTTGGACGACTGGTATTTCGATACCTATTATGCCGGTTTGGATTGGAGTGCGGACGGCGGGAAACCCACCGACGAGAGAGTGCTCACCCTTGAGGAAACGTTGGCCTACATCGATCGGAACCACGAAAAGGGAAGACAGATTTACCTCACGGACTGCGATTGCCGCGCGCTGAGAGGCAATTGCGGCAGTCCGACGCTCGTTTGCCTGTCCTATCGCGACGGACCGAACAGCTTTCCCGATCGGGGAATCTCCAAACCCGTTACGCACGGGGAAGCGAAAGCGGTGGTGGTGTCCGCGGATCGGGCGGCTTTGGTACACACGGTCAATCCGAACGGCATTTGCAATTGCTGCGGCGATTGTTGCTACCTCTTCCGCGCACGGAAACGCAGAGGCAGCGGCCCCGTATGGCCCGAAAGCCGGCACATCATCACCTTTGAGACGGGTCGCTGCATCGGTTGCGGCATTTGTCTGGGACGATGCCGTTTCGGTGTGTTCGACAAGAGCGATTTTTCGGGCGGGAAGGCGGTTGCGGATGATACGCGTTGCGTGGGTTGCGGCGTCTGCGTGTCGACCTGCCCGTCAGACGCCCTGCGCCTGGCGCCGAGGGTGGGTCGGTCGATATGATTGCGATCAGCTTCGACGGCGTGGTGAAGCGGTTTCCCGGCGCAGCGCGGAACGCGGTGGATCGCGTTTCCCTTGAAATCGAAGAGGGGGAACTGATCACCGTTCTCGGCGCTTCGGGCAGCGGCAAGACCACGCTGCTGAAGATGGTCAACCGGTTGTTTGAACCGAACGAGGGAACGATTTGCCTGTTCGGCGAAAACATCATGGACAAAGACCCCGTAAAGCTGCGCCGGGGCATCGGTTACGTGATCCAGCAGATAGGCTTGTTCCCGCACATGACCGTCAGGGAGAACATCGCCACGATCCCCCGGATACTGAAATGGGACAGGGCGCGGATCGGCGTCCGCGTGGACGAATTGCTGTCGCTTGTGAATTTGGATCCCGACGAATTCCGCGAACGCTATCCGGCGCAGCTGTCCGGCGGCCAGCAACAGCGGGTAGGCCTGGCGAGGGCTCTGGCGGCGGATCCGGCGGTCATGCTCATGGACGAACCGTTTGGCGCCATCGATGCGATCAACCGCTCCAACCTTCAGGATGAATTGCTTGCCATTCACGGGAAGCACAAGCGGACCTACCTCTTTGTCACGCACGATGTGGCCGAAGCGTTCAAACTCGGCAACCGTGTGCTGGTGATGGATGGGGGGAGGGTAAAGCAGTTCGATACGCCGCAACGCATTGTGGACGATCCCGCCGACGATTTTGTCCGCGAACTGCTCGCGTCCTCGGGCGGGCGGCATGGGCAAAGCGCGCGGGTCGGGAATTGAGTGAGGTTTCGGCACGGAATGATGGGACGGAAACGCGATGTGGGCGTATTTTGAAAAGTATCATTACAAGCTGACGGAGGCGCTGTCGGAGCATCTGGCCATCGTGGGGCTCACGTTGGTCATTTCCGTCGCGCTTGCGTCCGCGCTCACCCTGGCGATCATGCGCAGCCCCGGCCTGTCCGCCATCGTCATTCGCCTGTTCGGCAGCATTTACGCGATACCAAGCTTGGCGCTCTTTGCCATTCTCATCCCGTTTACGGGGATCGGGATGAAGACTGCCGTCTTGGTTTTGGTGCTCTACAACCAATTCCTGCTCATCCGGAATTTTATCGCGGGTCTGGATTCGGTGGATCCGCAGATCGTAGAGGCCGCTGCGGGCATGGGGATGCCGCCTTTGCGGATTTTGTTTCGGATCAAACTGCCGCTGGCTTTCCCCGTCATACTGGCGGGCATTCATTTGGCGGTCATATCGACCATCGGAATCGCAACCATCGCAGCCGCCATCGGCGCCGGCGGGATCGGAACCATTCTCTTTGACGGTATGCGCACACGCAATCCCGTAAAGCTCGTGTGGGGCACGATCTTGGCGGGAGGTCTGGCGATCATCGCCAATCTGGCGCTCATCGGCATTGAGAAATTGGCGGCAAGGCGATTTCATTACGACGGAAACGCGCCGGGAAAACCGTGAGCGGCCGCGCGGACGGTTCGGCGCGCATGCCGCGCGCCGGCTTGGATCGGATGCGGTTGAAGAACGGCTGAAAATGGGAAAGAGTTTTGAAGCGCAAGGATTGAGAGAGGCAGAGGAACAAGGAGGAACCGATGGCATACAGGGCATTCGACGACGACACACTGGGTTTTACCACGAGGCAGCTTCACGCGGGCTACGATCCCGCGGAGCATCATTTGGCAAAGACGACGCCGATCTATCAAAATTCCGCATTTGAGTTGGGGGATTTTGATCGGGGGATACGTTTGTTCTCCTTTGCCGAGGAAGGACATTCATACGGTCGCTATTCCAATCCCACAAACGACGTCTTGGAAAAACGGCTCAGTTCGCTTGAGGGCGGCGGCGCCGCGGTCGCGATGGCTTCGGGCATGTCCGTCATCGCAAACACCTTTCTCAATCTTGCGGTGGGCGGCGATGAGATCGTCGCGGCCAAAACGCTCTACGGCGGTTCACTCACCCTCCTAAAGAAGATACTGCCCCAATACGGGATCAAGGGCGTCTTTGCCGAGGATTCGGACGATCCGTCCTCCTATGAGGCGGCTATCACCGACAGAACCAAAGCGGTGTTCATCGAAAGCCTCGGCAATCCGAACGCCAATATCGCCGACATGGAACGGATCGCGGAGATCGCGCATCGCCGCAACGTTCCGTTGGTCGTGGACAATACGTTCGCCACGCCCTATCTGTTCAAACCGTTTGACCATGGCGCCGACGTCATCTGTTATTCCGCCACCAAGTATTTGGGCGGACACGGCACGCTCATCGCCGGCGTCGGCGTGGAAAAGGGCGGATTTGATTGGCTGAGCGGAAGATATCCGCAATTTGAAAAGTTCTTTGAGGAAAACAGGGAGTATATCGCGGAAGAAACGCTGAAAAAGCACATGTTTTCCAAGCGGCTCAGGATGACGTACCTGTGCGACATGGGCGCCCACATGAGTCCCACCACCGCGTTTTACATCCTGCAGGGGATGGAAACCCTCTCGTTGCGCATGGAGCGGCATGTGCAAAATGCGCGGAAAGTGGCAGGGTTCCTCGCCTCCCATCCCGCCGTAAAGTCGGTGAGCTACCCGGGTTTGCCGGACAGCCCGTATTTCGCGTTGGCGGAAAAGTATTTCCCGAAAGGACCGGGCGCCATCATCTCGTTTCGGATCAAAGGCGGACTCGATGCGGCAAAACGCGTGTTGGAGCGGGTTCGGCTCTTCGATTTCATGGTCAATGTGGGCGACGCCAAATCCCTCATCGTCCATGCCGCCACTTCCACGCATTTCGGTCAACCCGTCGAAGTGCAGGAAGCCGCCGGCGTTTTCGAGGACACCATCAGGCTTTCCGTCGGCATCGAGGACGAGCAGGATCTCATCGCGGATCTGGATCAGGCGTTGCGCGGCATCGCGTCCTGATCCGGCTTGCCTTGCGCCCCCGCTTTTTCGGATGATATAATGTGCCCATGGGTACGTTTTACGGAAAAGTGGTCAAGCGCCTGCTGGACGTTGCGGGTTCCGGTCTTTTGTTGGTTGCGCTTTCCCCTGCGCTTGCCGTTCTCGCGCTGTTGGTCGCGATGCGGTTGGGACGGCCGGTCTTTTTTCGCCAGCAGCGGCCGGGACGGGACGGGAAAGTCTTCGGGATATGCAAATTCCGGACGATGACGGAGGAAAGGAACGCCGCCGGTGAGCCGCTTCCCGACGCCGACCGGCTGACGGAATTCGGCGCGTTTCTCAGGAGAACCTCTTTGGACGAGTTGCCGGAGTTGGTCAACATCCTGAAAGGGGATATGAGTTTTGTGGGTCCCAGACCTTTGCTTGTCAAATATCTGCCGCTCTACAGTCCGGAACAGGCGCGCCGCCACGCGGTGCGGCCGGGCCTGACCGGCTGGGCGCAGGTCAACGGTCGCAATGCCGTCGCCTGGGAACAAAAGTTTCAATACGATGTTTGGTATGTCGATCACCTCTCTTTCGGCTTGGATATGAAAATTCTCGGCAGGACTGTAAAGACCGTGATCGGAAAGAAAGACGTTTCACAGGCAGGAAGCGTCACGACGGAAGAGTTTTTGGGCAACGCGAAGAGACCGGAACAGGTGCGGCGTGACATTTCGGTCGGGGCGGCGGACACGGTGGGGCGGGATGTGTAAGGAAATGTACATCGTAGGCGCGGGGGACTTCGGCAAGGAGATCGCGGACACGATCGCCGCGATCGATCGCGCGGGGCGATCCCTGCGCGTCGCGGGTTACATCGACGACGATCCGTCGCGCAAAGGTGAAACGCTGAACGGCGTCAGGATTCTCGGGGATACGGACGCGCTGATTCGGATCAGCCGCGCAATGATGCGCGGCGGCGCTCCGGGGGATGCCGGCGCACGGCCCCTTGCCGTCCTGTCCGTTTCGGATCCTTTGATGAAAAACCGTCTCGCGGAGAAATTGGACAGTCACGTGATCTGGGAGAGCGTCGTCCATCCTGCGGCGAACGTTTCCCCGTACGCGACGCTCGGCAAAGGCGTCGTCGTGCAACCGTCCGTCTACATCGGTCCCAATGCCGCCGTAGGAGATCATGCGCACATCAATGCCTTGAGTTGCATCGGCCATGACGTGCGGATCGGCGCTTTCGCTTCCGTCATGGTCCGATCCGCGCTTTCCGGGCGCGCGTCCCTTGGCCGCTGCGGGTATATTGCCTCGGGCGTGACGGTTTTGCCGGGGGTATGCATCGGTGAGAATGCGCGCATCGGCGCGGGCGCCGTGGTCACGAAAGACGTCCCTGCGGATGTGATCGCGTACGGCGCGCCCTGCAAAGTGATCCGCGCGCGGTGAACCGCCGGTTTGGATCCCGGGCGTCCGCCGGCGGCGTCAACGCTCCACAATCGAAGCGTTCTTCGCCTTTGTCCGGAGTGTCTCGGCCAAGAGACGCCACTCCGGTTTCGGATCCAAATCCTGCGCGTTGAAACGGTATTTGAGATTCAGGTTCGGAACCGAAATCCTGATATATTCTTTGCCGGGCAGCGTGTAGATCTTCACCTCTCCGATTTCGGCATAGGGGACTTGGACGAGCTTTCCGCGGTATCCCCGGACGCAATTGAACTTCAACCAATTTTCGGAGAGCAGAATGGTTCCGCCGTTCCCGTTCAATGCCCGGGTCTTTAAAAGATTGTGGACGAAAGACAGGATCAGAACCGCGCCGAACACGATCACGATGAGGTTTCCCAACCCGTCGGGAAGGTCGATTCGGAGGGTTCTGTACCGCAGGTAGTCAAAGTCCGCGAAAAACGTTGCGATGATGAGCGCCGCTCCCAGCAGCGCGACCAGGATGCCGGAATGCGCATAGGCTCTCTTGTATCGGATTTCTGTGTCGTTCATGCGTGAATACTCCTTTGGGTTTGGTCGTTGCCGATTTGTTTGGGCGTTGCCGATTTATCCGGGCGCTGCCAATTTCGATGTTGCGCAAAGCAAAAAATGATCTCCGGTTAAGTTTACATAAAGTGGAGTTGTATTGTCAAGATATATTTTGGGCTGCGCCGACCCCCGGTTTGCGCAAAAAAATATTGATGCGGGCGCGCGTTTCATGATATAATCCCTTTTGTTGTTGCGAGCGGTCCTCTGGTCATTGCAATCGGGCGATGGACGCCAAGAACGTTTCGGGAGTCGGGGAGGAAATAACGAATGAATATTTTGGATGCGGTGACGCAGGAATATCTGCGGACAGACATCCCCAAGATCAAAATCGGGGATACGGTCAAGGTACACATCAAGATCAAGGAAGGCGCCAGGGAGCGGATTCAGATCTTTGAGGGGTTCGTGCTGAAGAAGCAGAACGGCGGCGTCTCGGAGACTTTCACGGTGCGGCGCATCGCGTCGGGCGTCGGCGTTGAAAAGACGTTTCCGATCAATTCGCCGAAGATCGACAAGGTTGAAGTCGTCAAGCACGGTTTTGTCCGCAGGGCCAAGCTCAATTACATGCGGCAGCGGACGGGCAAGTCCGCGAGGATTCGCAGCAAGGAACTGAGGTAACCGTCTCCTTTCTTTTGCGCTGTCCGGCGTCGGGACGATCGGGCGACCGGGCGGAACGCCGGGGAAACGCAATGGAACACATTAATTGGTATCCGGGCCATATGAAGAAGACGCGGGAGCTCATCGCCGCGAACCTGAAGTTGGTCGACGCGGTCGTCGAGGTCTGTGACGCGCGCATACCCGTATCGAGCGAAAATCCCATCATCGACGCGTTGGTGGGAGACAAGCGGCGCGTGCGCGTCCTGAACAAGAGCGACCTGGCGGACGAGCGCGCGACCAAGGCGTGGCTTGAACATTATCGGCGCGGCGCCGGGGCGGATCTGCGCGCCGTGCTCGCGTTGAACAGCTTGCATGCGCAAAGCGCGCATATCCTGTTGAAAAAACTCGAAACGATGGAAGACGGCATGAATCGGAAACGGGGGCGGGACGCGCCGGTTCGGCGCCGCGCCGATCGGTCTGCGGGGAAGTCCGCCGACGGTTTGCGCCTTTCGAACTGTTATCGCGGAAACGCTCTGCGCGTTATGGTCGTCGGCATCCCCAATGTGGGAAAATCCTCCCTTATCAACAGATTGGTGGGCAGAAAGAGCGCCGCGACCGGAGACAGACCGGGCGTGACGCGGGGCAAGCAATGGCTTACGCTCCTCAACGGTATGCAACTGCTCGATACGCCGGGCATTCTTTGGCCGAAATTCGAGGATCCGGACGTCGGTCTGCATCTCGCTTTCTGCGGTTCCATCCGGGATGAGATCATGGATGTCGCGGATCTGGGTTTGGAACTCATCCGTCTGCTTGCGCGGGAGTATCCGGACATGCTTGCGGCGCGGTTTCGCCTTGACCTGTCCGATCTGCGGGAAGCGGGGATGTCCGGCGACGCGGATGCGCGGAATGCGTGCGCGGGCAGGGACGGCGCGTCGGACGGATCGGCTGATTTCGCGCTCGGGATCATGGAGCGGATTGCGATCCGGCGCGGTTTTGTGCTGTCGGGCGGTCGGATCGATTACAACCGCGCGGCGAATGCCGTGCTCGATGAATTTCGTTCCTGTAAGATTGGGCGCATCACCTTGGAACGTCCGCCCGCGTGAAACGAAAGGGGAGACGGTGAACCGATCGGCGCGTGATCTGTTGCTCCGGGAGAAGCTCGCGGAGATGAAACGGTACGAATCCGCGCTTTATGCGCGGGGTCTCATGTATGTGGCGGGCGTCGATGAGGTTGGGCGCGGTCCTTTGGCCGGTCCGGTCTGCGCGGCGGCGGTCGTGCTGCCTCCCGATTTCGATGTGCTCGGCGTCGATGATTCGAAGAAACTTTCCGAAAAAAAGAGGGAGTCGCTGTACGCGCTGATCACCGAGCGGGCGCTTGCGTGGGGCGTCGGCTTTGCGGACAACGAACGCATCGACGGGATCAACATTTTGAACGCCACCAAGGAAGCCATGCTTGCGGCGCTCCGTGAGGCCGAGGCAGGGTTACGGAAAAAATGCGGTGAACGGGAAAGACGGGAGGATCGGGGAGACGTCGTTCTTTCCGGGATTTCAGATCCGAATGCGTCGGACGCCCGGGATTCGGCGCATGTCATCGATCATGTCCTCGTGGACGCCGTCGCCCTGCCTGAGGCGGGCATTCCGGTTACGGCCATCGTAAAGGGCGATCAAAAGAGCGTGTCCGTCGCGGCGGCTTCCATCGTCGCAAAAGTCACGCGGGACAGACTGATGATACGCCTTGACGCCGTTTATCCGGGCTATGCGTTCGCGTCCAACAAAGGCTATGGCACGAAAGCGCATTATGAAGGGCTCGCCAAGCTGGGACTTACGCCCATCCACCGGCGGACGTTTTGCGGGGCGCGGGACGTTTCCCCAAATCCGTGAGGACGGAACGGATTGCGCTGCGGCCCGCCGACCCCTAAGCAGTCGCCGGTGTCGGCCGCAACGATCCTTTCCGCGCTTTTTTGCTGTACGAACGCCGCAATATTATGTATAATAACAGGGTAGCGGTCATTGAAAAGGCAACCCCGGCGACACTGTGAAAACACGGAGGTCAGCGTTTGTTCCGCAGCGCGTAACGGAACCGTTCCCGCGTCGTTGTCGTATCCCGGACAGGAAAGGTCAAAAGGAGTGCGAGTGTGAAGATAACCGAACTGTTGAAAGAGAAGAACACGTTTTCGTTCGAGGTGTTCCCTCCCAAAGAGGCTTGTTCGTTGGACGCGCTCGGGGAAACGCTGACGAATCTCTGCGCTTTCGATCCGGATTTCATCAGCATTACGTATGGCGCCGGCGGGAGCAACGAGGGCCGTTCCGTCGATGTCTGCCGCCTGGTGCAGGCGCGGGGCCGCACGGCCGTGCCGCATTTCACCTGCATCGGCAACACGCGCGCGAAGATAGACGGGTACATCAAAAATTACCTCGATTTGGGCATGGAAAACGTCCTTCTGCTCCGCGGCGATCTGCCCGACGGTTGGACGGGTACGATGGGCGATTTCATGCATGCCGACAGTCTGATCGCGTATTTCAAAGAGAAGCATCCGGATCTGGCTTTGGGCGCCGCCTGTTATCCCGAGATCCACATCGAATCGGCAACGTTGGAGGACGACGTGCGATATTTGAAGCGGAAGCAGGATGCGGGCGCGGAGTTTTTCATGGCGCAGCTTTGCCACGATGTGACGGCATACGAACGTTTCATCGAAACCGTTCGGCGGGCGGGCGTCACGGTTCCCGTGGTGGTGGGCGTCATGCCAATCCTGTCGCGGGCGGGCGTCATTCGCATGACCCTGTCCAACGGTTGTTCCATTCCTGCGGAACTTGCGGCGATCATCGGGAAATACGAGGATGACGAACAGGGTTTCCTCGAAGCGGGAAAGGCATTCACCGTCCGGCTGATCGAGCGGTATATCGCCGCCGGCGCGCGGGGTTTGCACATCTATACCCTCAACAAATACAAGGATGTCGCGGAGATCGTCGCGCACTGTGATATGACGCGGTTTCGCGCGGGACGCGGGACGGTGCGGGGCGCGGGCGACGCGGAGCGCATCGGAGGCGACGGTGCGGATCGGCGTTTCCGCAGGGAACGATAGGCGTGTATTCACGGGGCGGAAAGGAGACAATCAGCAAAATGCGGAGTGATATAGAGATCGCGCAGTCCGCGACGCCGGAAACAATCGACGTCATCGCGGAAAAGGCGGGCATAGACGCCCGGTACCTCGAACATTACGGTCGCTACAAGGCCAAGGTGGATTACGGCGCGTTGCGGCATGATGCGGGAAAGGCCGGGGACGGCAAGCTGATTCTCGTTACGGCCATTACGCCGACCCCTGCGGGAGAGGGCAAGACGACGACCACCGTGGGGCTTGCCGACGGTCTGTCCCGCATCGGAAAGAATGTGATCGTCGCGCTGAGGGAACCGTCGCTCGGACCTGTCTTCGGCGTCAAGGGCGGCGCGGCGGGCGGCGGCTACGCGCAGGTGATCCCGATGGAGGACATCAATCTGCATTTCACGGGCGACATGCATGCCATCGGCGCGGCAAACAATCTTTTGGCCGCCATGGTGGACAATCACATATTTCAGGGCAATGCCATAGGCATCGACCCGCGCAGGATCACCTGGCGCAGATGCGTCGACATGAACGATCGACAGCTCAGACGGGTGATCAACGGTCTGGGCGGCGTGACGGGGGGCATGCCCCGGGAGGACGCTTACGACATTACGGTGGCGGGCGAGATTATGGCGATCCTCTGCCTTGCGTCAGACATCGAAGATCTCAAGCGCAGGATCGCCGCCGTCATCGTCGGATACGGGTTCGACGGCGCCCCGATCACGGCGGGGGATTTGAACGCGCAGGGCGCAATGACGGCGTTGCTGAAGGATGCCCTGAAACCCAACTTGGTACAGACGTTGGAGCATACGCCGGCCTTTGTTCACGGCGGACCTTTCGCAAACATCGCGCACGGCTGCAACTCGGTCATGGCGACAAAATTGGCGTTGCGTTTGGGGGACTATGTGATTACGGAAGCCGGCTTCGGCGCCGATCTGGGCGCGGAGAAATTCTTTGACATCAAGTGCCGGATGGCGGGACTCGTCCCGGACGCCGTCGTGCTCGTGGCCACGGTGCGAGCCTTGAAACATCACGGTGGGGCGGAGCGCGAAGACCTCGGAAAAGAGGATTTGACCGCCCTTGGCAAGGGGCTTCCGAATCTGTTCCGCCATATGGACAATATCACGGAGGTCTACGGCTTGCCCGCAGTGGTCGCCGTCAACCGGTTTCCGTCGGATACAAACGCCGAGATAGAATTGTTGGAAGCGGAATGCGCGGAGAGAGGCGTCAGGACGGCGCTTTCCGAAGTCTGCGCCAAAGGCGGGGCCGGGGGCACGGCGCTTGCGGAAGCGGTGGTGCGACTCTGCGAAACGCCCGGAACTTTCCGGTACAGCTATGAGGATCATCTCAGCCTGACCGAAAAGATAGAAAAGATCGCGGTCAGGATATACCATGCGGACGATGTGGCCATCGCGCCGGCGGCGCGCAGGGAACTGGAACGGATAGAACGGTTGGGCTTCGGGAACATGCCTGTCTGCATCGCCAAGACGCAATACAGCTTTTCGGACGATCCGACCCTGCTCGGCGCGCCGGACGGCTTTACGCTCACGATTCGCGACATGAAAGTTTCCGCCGGGGCGGGCTTTGTCGTGGCGTACGCCGGCGACATCATGACCATGCCCGGCCTGCCGAAAACGCCGGCGGCGGAGCGAATCGACGTGGACGCCGAAGGGCGCATATCGGGCTTGTTTTGAACATGGTCGGGTTTGTGAACCGACCGGCGGACGGCGCGGGTTCCGATCGCGCGCGGGGGCGATCGGCGGTCGGTGCGGACGGATGGGAGCGGAGGGAAGCATGACGGAATTTACCGAAAAAACCGTGAAAGAATTCGTGTCGGAATTGTCGGACAAAAATCCGACGCCCGGCGGCGGCGGCGCGTCCGCTTTGGTCGGGGCGGTCGGGATCGCTTTGGGGGGCATGGTGGCAAACCTGACGATCGGGAAAAAACAATACGCGGCGGCGGAGGAGGACATGCAACGGCTCAGGGTCGCCGCGTACCGGCTTCAAAAGGAATTGCTGACGCTGATCGGGAAGGACGCCGAAGCGTTTGGTCCTTTGGCCGGCGCTTACAGAATGCCGAGCGGCGACGAAGCGGAAAAAGAGTCCAAATGCAGGGTCATGGAAGCCGCGATGAAAGAGGCGTCGCTGGTTCCGCTTGAGATGATGAAACGGTGTGCGGAAGCCATCGATCTGCTTCGCGAATTTGCGGAGAAAGGGAGCAGATTGGCGGTGAGCGATGCGGCGTGCGGCGCCATACTCTGCAAAGCCGCGCTGCAATCGGCTTGGCTCAACGTCTGTGTCAATACGATGGGTCTCAGGGATCGGGCGTTCGCCGAGCGCGTGAACGGGGAGGGCGGCCGGCTGCTGGCGACGTATCCGGCGCTTGCGGATACGATCTACGGAAAAGCGGAGCGCGCGTTCACGAAAGGTTCCTGACCTGCGCGGCGCAGAGGGAAGCGCTTCCCGAAACAGTCGGCGGCCGCGGCGCGCGGACGTTTGAACGGTGGCTTTTGATCCGGTTGGCGGCCGGGCGGAGTCGGTGGAAAGGCGATCTATGACGAGATTGTTGTACGGAAAAGAAATAGCGGAGAAGCGGATTCCGAATCTGCGGGAGAGGGCGGCGGTTTTGCGCGGCGCAGGCGTTGTTCCGTGCCTTGCTGCGTTCAGGGTCGGGGATCGTGGGGATGATCTCGCCTACGGGCGCATGATCGCCCGTCTCGCCGAAACCGTTGGCGTCGATATGCGCCTGATGGTCATGCCGCCCGAAACGGAGCGGACGCGTTTGATTGAACGGATCGCCGCGCTCAATGACGATCCCTCCGTCCACGGCGTGCTGATCTTCCGTCCTTTGCCCGAGCATGCGGATGAAAGCGCAGTCTGCGCCGCACTCGATCCGAGGAAGGACGTCGACGGCGTCACGCCCGCGTCGATGGCCGCTTTGTATGCAGGCGCGCACAAAAGCGCATGCGCATATCACAACAAAGGGGAAAACCGGGGGGAACCGTCCGGCGTTCCCATCCGTTTGAAGGAAGGCTTCGCGCCCTGTACGGCGGAAGCGGTGGTCGCCGTGTTGGATCATTTCGGCATTGAAACGGAAGGAAAACGCGCCGTGATCATCGGTCGCAGCGCCGTCATCGGCAAACCCGTGAGCCTGCTGCTTTTGTCGCGAAATGCCACCGTGACGATCTGCCACAGAAAAACCGGAGACCTGCCGCGGCTCGCGTCCTCCTCGGATATCCTGGTCGTGGCGGCGGGCCTGGCCGCGCGCGGCAGGGATTTTGGCGTCGGGGAGCAGTATTTCAACCTCGGTCAGACAGTGGTGGATGTGGGCATCCACGCGGACGCGTCGGGGAAACTGTACGGGGACGTGAACGCCGGGGCCGCAATGGGATCGGTCGCGAATTTGACGCCCGTGCCGGGCGGTGTGGGAACGGTCACCACGCTGGTGTTGTTGGAACATACCCTGCAAGCGGCGGAGGATGCGGCGCGATGAACCGGACGGAACTCGGTTGCATACTGCGTCAGGTCGCGGACGGCGAAATCTCCCCTGCGGAAGCGTCGGAGCGCATACGGCTTTTTCCGTACGACGACATGGATTTTGCGAAGATCGATCTGAACCGCGAATTGCGGACGGGACGGCCCGAAGTCATATTCTGCCTTGGCAAGACCCCGGATCAGACGGCGTCCATCATGAAGCGCATGGCGGAGTCGGCCGATCTTATCATCGCGACAAAGGCCGGACAGGCGCATTTCGACGCCGCGCGCGCGGCGTTGGACGAGGATTTTTCCGCGGTCGGAGACCTGACGTTGGCGTACCATGCGGTCGCCCGCGTGATCACGCTCAGACGGCCGCCGCAGGACGGGGCGCCGGACGCGGGGGACGGCGCGGGACGCGGGACGCGGGAACGCGCGGACGCGGGGTACGCCGGCTCTGTCGCCGTCGTGACCGCCGGAACGGCGGACATCCCCATTGCGGAGGAAGCCGCTTTGGCGGCGGAGTTGTATGGTCAAAAGGCGTTGCGCGTATTTGACGTTGGCGTCGCCGGTCTGCATCGACTGTTGGATCGGATCGACACAATACGGCGCGCCGACGCCGTCGTCGTCGTCGCCGGCATGGAGGGCGCTTTGGCGTCGGTGGTCGGCGGTTTGGTGGATCGTCCGGTGATCGCCGTACCCACCTCCGTCGGTTACGGCGCGTCCATGGGCGGATTGACGGCGCTGTTTTCCATGTTGAACAGTTGCAGTTTGGGCGTGTGCGTCATGAACATCGACAACGGATTCGGCGCGGGTTACCTCGCGTCCGTCATCGCGGAGCGGTAGCGGACGCCGTGTTTCCCGGGTCTTGTGACGGGCCGGCGCGAAAAGACCGGCGGTTTGCAAAGTTTTGGGTGGTGCGCGGCGCCGGACGAAAGGTGCGCGAAAAGGACAACCGATAACCTATAAAGGAGGCGAACATTCAATGGGCTTGCGCAGGAACAACAAGGTATTGTATTTCGAGTGCAGCGCCGGCATAAGCGGCGACATGGTGTTGGGCGCGTTGATCCATCTGGGCGTGGACGCGGAGGAACTCAAGCGGACGCTTGCCGGGCTGAACATCGGACCGTTCAATTTGGTCCCGAATTACGTCAGCAGAAGCGGCGTGGCGGGCGTCGATCTGCAGGTTCTCATCTACGATGAGCCGCAGCACGATCACGATTACGATCTTGTGGGCGAATCGGAGGATGCCGGCGCAACGCCGCCTTACCCCGCGGAACACGATCACGAGCATCTCATCAAAGCGCACGACGAGCGTTGCAAACATACGCATACCACCTACCGACAGATCAAATCGCTGATCGAAAACAGCGGACTTTCCGCCGTTGCAAAGCGTATGGCCGTGGATATCTTCACCGTCATCGGCAAAGCCGAAGCGGCCGTGCACGGCAAGGGTTTGGAAGATGTGACCTTCCACGAGGTGGGCGCCATGGATTCCATTTTGGACATCGTGGGGACGGCTGTCGCGGTGGAGCGCTTGGGCGCGGAGAAAATCCTATGCGGTCCCGTGCATGACGGCCAAGGCGTAATCGAGTGCCGTCACGGTCTGATCCCGGTGCCCGTGCCCGCCGTGATGGAGATGCTGAAGGACAGCGACATTCCGATCATCGTGGAGACGGAGGTTGCGACGGAGATGGTTACGCCTACCGGTTTCGGCATTTTGAAAGGTTTGAAAGCCGAGTTTCGACCGACCGTAGGTCTCCGGCCGGAAAAAGTGGGATACGGTTTCGGCAAGCGGGTGACCGGCAGATTCGGCGCGGTGCGCGCGATATTTGGGGAGGAATACGCGTAATGGCGAGAAACTTGGAAAAGACATACGATCCGTCCGCCTTTGAAAGCAGAATTTACAGGGATTGGGAAGAATCCGGCTGTTTTCACGCGGAACCTGACGACAAACGCAAACCTTTTGCGATCGTCATGCCGCCGCCCAATATCACGGGCAGACTTCACATGGGACACGCGCTCGATCAGACCTTGCAGGATGTGCTGACCCGTTGGAAACGTCTGCAGGGATATTGCACGCTCTGGCTCCCCGGGACGGATCACGCCAGCATCGCCACCGAGGTAAAAGTCGCCGATGAGACGCTTGCCACCGAAGGCAAGACGAAAGAAGAGCTTGGGCGGGAGGCATTTTTGGATCGCGTCTGGACGTGGAAGAAACTGTACGGCGACGGGATCACGGAGCAGCAGCGCCGTCTGGGCAACAGCTGCGATTGGGCGCGGGAGCGCTTTACGATGGACGAAGGCTGCAACAAGGCGGTCGTTGAGTTTTTCGTGCGGCTCCATGAGAAAGGGCTGATCTACAGGGGCAACCGTCTGATCAATTGGTGTCCGACCTGCGGCACATCCCTTTCCGACGCAGAGGTGGAGCACGAGGATATTTCGGGCGCGTATTGGTATGTTCGCTATCCCGCCGCAGACGGCGGCGCGGGGCTTGTCGTGGCGACCTCCCGGCCGGAGACCATGTTCGGCGATGTGGCGGTGGCGGTCCGCGCGGACGACGCGCGGTACGGCGATATGATAGGCAAATGCGTGATCCTGCCCTGCGTCGGCAGGGAGATCCCCGTCATCGCCGATCCTTATCCCGATCCGGCAAAAGGGACGGGCGCCGTGAAGATCACGCCGGCGCACGATCCCAATGACTACGAGGTCGGTGTGCGCCACGGCTTGCCGAAGATCGTCTGCATCGATTTCGACGCGCGCATGACGGCGGAGGCGGGGCAGTACGCCGGCATGGATCGTTTCGCGTGCAGGGAGGCGTGGGTGAAGACCTTGGACGAAAGCGGCTATTTGGTCAAGACGGAAAATATCGTGAGTCCGACAGGAAAATGTTACCGTTGCGGTACGGTTGTGGAGCCCATGCTGTCCGATCAATGGTTTGTGCGCATGGAAGCGTTGGCAAAGCCCGCCGCGGAAGCCGCGAAGGATGGACGGTTGATCCATGTCCCCGACCGTTTTGGGAAAGTATATCTGCATTGGCTTGAGGACATTCGGGATTGGTGCGTCAGCCGTCAGCTTTGGTGGGGGCACAGAATACCGGCTTACTATTGCGAAAGCTGCGGGGAGCCGGTCGTCGCGCGGGAGAAACCGACCGTCTGCCCCGTCTGCGGAGGCGGCGCGTTCAGGCAGGATGAGGATGTCCTGGACACTTGGTTCAGCTCCGCGCTCTGGCCTTTCTCGACCTTGGGTTGGCCCGAACAGACGCGTGATCTCTCCTATTTTTATCCCACATCGGTGCTTGTGACGGGCTACGACATCATCTTTTTCTGGGTGGTGCGCATGGCGTTTTCGGGCTTGGAATGCATGGGTGAAATCCCGTTCGGGCACGTGCTCGTGCATGGGCTTGTCCGTGACAGTTTGGGCCGGAAAATGAGCAAGAGTTTGAACAACGGGGTGGATCCCCTGCAGGTCATCGACGCCTACGGCGCCGACGCCCTGCGCTTCATGCTCATCAGCGGCAGCTCGCCCGGAAACGACATGCGGTATTCGGACGACAAGGTGGAATCCGCGCGGAATTTCGCGAACAAACTCTGGAACGCGGCGCGGTTCGTGATCATGAATTTGGACGGCGAAGCGGAAATTCCGCAACCCGACGAATCGGTTCTGCGGCCGGAGGACAGATGGGTTCTCTCGAAAGTCAACGAAACCGCGGCGGAGATCACGCGCAACATGGAGAAATTTGAGCTGTCCCTGGCTTTGCAGAAAATCTATGAACTGATCCGCGAAACCTATTGTGATTGGTACATCGAATTGGTGAAAGAACGGCTGTACGGAACGGACGAAACGCAGCGCGGCGCGGCGCGGTACGTCCTCGTTTCCGCGCTTTCGGATCTTTTGCGGCTCCTGCATCCCTACATGCCTTTCATCACCGAGGAGATATGGGGCTACCTGCACACGGGCGGCAAACTCATTTCGGACAGGTGGCCCGCATACGACGGGGAACTGCGCGCGCGGTACGCGGAGGCTTCCGCGCAGATCGAACTGGGGATGGAGATCATCCGCAGCGTCCGCAACATCCGCGCCGAAGCCGAAGCGCCGCCCACGCGGAGACTCACCGTGACGGCCGTCACCGCCGATCCGCAAAAGGCGACGGCCATCGCCGCCGTTTCGGCCCACATCCGGCGGCTTGCGAATGTCGCCGCCATCGTTTCCGTCGATCCGGGCGCGGACGGAGGGAAGGGCGACGGGACTTCCGCGCGGATTCCGGAGGACGCCGCGTCGGCGCTTGCCGCCGGCGTGGAACTGTATGTGCCTTTGGACGATCTGCTCGACTACCGCGCCGAGCGGGAGCGGCTCGCAAAAGAGCAAACGAAGCTGAAAGGCGAGATCGACCGACTCGGCGTCAAACTGTCGAACGGGAAATTCCTTTCCAAAGCGCCCGAAGCCGTCGTGCTGGCGGAACGGGAGAAATTGGCCAAGGCTGAGGACGGCTACGCGAAAGTATTGGCGAGAGCCGAGGCGATACGGGACAAATGAACCGGCAAACGCAGCGAAACATAAAATCGGAGGATCGCATCCGCGCGCTGAGCCGGTTCGGCAGCAGACCGGGATTGGAACGGATGCGCGCGCTGATGGATCGTTTGGGCAACCCTCAGCGCGGTTTGCGCGTGATACACGTTGCGGGGACGAACGGCAAGGGTTCCGTCTGCCGTTACGTCTATGACGTATTGCGGGCGAACGGCTTCCGCGTGGGTCTGTTCACTTCCCCTTTCATGACGGATTTCCGCGACGCCGTTGTCTGCAATGATGTCGCCCTGCCGCGCGCGTCATTGGACGCGCACACGGATCGCGTCTTTTGCGCGATCGACGGAATGTGCGCCGAGGGACTGGAATCCCCCACGGAATTTGAAGCCATCACGGCGCTGACCCTGCTGTTTTTCCGTGAAGAAGCCGTCGATTTTGCCGTTTTGGAGGTCGGCTTGGGAGGTGCGGGAGATTCGACAAACATCATAGACGATTGCCTGCTGTCCGTCGTCACGTCCGTTTCCCTCGATCACTGCGCGGTTTTGGGGGATACCGTCGAGGCGATCGCACGGGAAAAGGCGGGGATTTTCAAAACCGGACGACCGGTTGTGAACGGCGCGATCGGGGCGGCCAAAGCGGTGATCGAACGCGCCGCGCGGGAAAAGGGCTGCCGCGTGTTCGATGCGGCCGGAACCGCGCCCCGCGACGTCGTGATCGGTCTCGGCGGAACGACTTTCGGCGCGGACATAGAAGGCGTGAGGTACGAGCGTCTGCGCCTTTCGGCGATCGGCAGGTTTCAGGCCGAAAATGCGGTATGCGCCCTGTATGCCATTCACATATTGCGCGAGATATACGGCGTTGCGATCGACGGGGGAAAATTGCGGGAGGGGATGCTTCGGGCCGCGTTGCCCGGCAGGTTTGAACGGATTGATCTACGGACGTTTCCGGGGCGCGCCGGAAACGTTTTCGGTGAAAGCGGCGCGGCGGACGGAAGGGCGGCCGTCGTGTTCGACGGCGCGCACAACCCCGACGGCATGAGGCGCATCGCGGAAACGGTTCGGGACGTGTTTCCGCAGGGACGGACGCTCACGGTCTTTTCGGCGCTCAGAGACAAGAACATCGACGAGATGCTCGGTATCTGCGCCGATTTTTCGGCAAAGATGATCCTGACGGGATCGGAACATGAGCGAAGCGCGGATGCGGAGTCGCTGAGCGGGCGGCTGAACGGGCTCCGGCGCGCCAACCGCCGATCGGATGCGCGCGACGCGGCAGTCGCCGATCCGCGGGAAGCTTTTGAGACGGCGCTCGCCGAACGGGGCGATTTCGATCTGATCCTCGTGACGGGCTCACTGTATTTGATTCGGCAGCTTCAGCGTTGCCTGAGGGGATGAGGGATATGGGCAGACATTTTACGAACAAAGTGTTGTTGTACTACAATCCCGCCGCCGGAAACGGCGTGTTTCGTTCCAATCTTGACCGGGTGATCGAAGTGTTTCAGCGCAGACACATGCTCATCATACCCGCCAGAGCGGACAGGCGGGATGTTTTGGACAGAATATTCGGTCAGACGGATTTTCGGAGCTACAGGAAGATCATCGCCGCCGGCGGGGACGGTACCATCAATACGTTGGTATCCGCCATGATCAAATACGATGTGGATGTGCCTTTGGCGATCTTTCCGTCCGGTACGGCCAACGATCTCGCCCATTATTTCGATCTGCCTTACGGCATTGAGGAGATGCTGACCATCGCGCTTGGCGAGCGGTATACCCTCATGGACGTGGGGCTCGCGAACCAAAAGTGCTTCGTCAACGTCTTGGCCATGGGGATGATGGTGGACGTGAGTCAGAAAACGGATCCCAACGTCAAAAACACTCTCGGCGTGATGGCGTATTACCTCAAAGGCATGGCGGAAATCCCGAGACTGAGACCGATCCCCGTGACGATCACCTGTCCCGATCGCGTGTTGGACGCGGAGATCTGCGCCATGCTGATCATGAACGGGCGCTCCGCGGGCGGGTTCAAACGCGTCGCGCCGAATGCGTCCATCAACGATGGGTTGTTTGACGTCATTCTGTTTCGCGACATGCCCATCGCCAATCTGATGCCGCTGCTGCTCGGCGTTTTGACGGGACAGCACACGGAACACAAAAGGGTCGTGCATTTTCGGGCCGATCGTCTGCGCGTCGAATCGCCGTTGGAGGTGAATACGGATGTGGACGGCGAGTTGGGCGATCCCCTGCCGTTGGACGTGCGCATACTTCCGGGGCGGCTCCGGGTATGCACTGCGGTTGAAAATATGGAGGGGAACGCATGGTGACGGAAGTTTTGGGCGTCGATCGGGTTGGGATAACGGAAACGGAAGATTACGAGGGGCTGATCCCGTTTTTCATCGAGAACGGCTTGGAGTTTTCGGAGGAGGATGGGACGCCCACCGACATCGTCAAGTGCTGGCGCGCCGAGGACGCGGACGGCGGTTTGGCGGGAGGCTGCGTACTCGCGCGCAGGGAGGGGGAATTTATCTGCGACGGCATTGCCGTGGCGCCGGCATTTCGGGCCGGCGGGTTGGGCAGGCGTCTCCTTGGGATCCTCATCGAAGAAGTGCGGGCCGAAGGCGGCAGGAGGCTCTATCTCGTGGCGCGCGCCCCGGGATTTTTCGGGAAAAACGGTTTTGTTTCCGTGGAAAGAAAATCGGCGCCGAATTTCTTTGAATGTTTTACCTGCCCGCAATACGGGGAAACCTGCTTCCCCGAGGTCATGAAGCTTGATCTCGGCGGGTGAGCCGTTTTATGATATAATGGTAGGATTGCAAGGCGAACGCCGGCAGACGGCAAGCGTCGGCAAGCGTCGGCAAGCGTCGGCGGGCGTCGCGGATCGCGCCGGTTTGGCGTGGAATGACGGAACCCGTCGTGACGACGGCAGCGCAACATACGTGTATTTGAGGAAGGGCGCATGATCAATCAAAAGAAAGCTCCGTCGGGTCTTGGCGGTTTGGATGCCGCGCTGGACAATATGCGGTATGGGGACAATGTCGTCTGGCAGGTTTCCCATATCGACGATTACCGTTTCTTTGCCCGCGCTTTCGTCGACAGGGCGTTGGCGGACAGGAAGAACATCGTGTATTTCCGTTTTTGCAAGCACACGCCGCTCGTCGCAGCGCAGGAGGGCGTCAAAACATTCGAGATCGACATCGACGGCGGGTTTGAAACGGTGGTCATGAAAATATCCGACGTCATCGAAGAAGAAGGTCCCGAAACCCACTATCTCTTTGACAGCATGACGGATCTGCAGGTCGAGTGGGTGGCCGACTTCATGATGGGAAACTTTTTCGTGGTTACCGCTCCCGAGATCGTCAAGACCAACTCCATCGGATATTTTGCCTATACGAGGAATCACCATTCGTTCGAGTCCATCGCCAGAATACGGGAAACCGCGACGATCTTGCTCGACGTCGTGCGCGGTGAGAAACACATGTATTTTCACCCGGTCAAGGTGTTGGAACGGTATCTGCCCACCATCTTCCTGCCGCACAAGGTGAACGTGGAGGACGTGGACGCCATCGTACCTCTCACGAACGGCATCGAACTCGCCCGGTACTTCACCTTGGTGGCGCAGAACGGCAATGTGGACAGCGCCCAAAACTTGGACAATTGGGAACGTTTCTTCATGAAGAAGCAGTCCATGGCGGAGGAGATGGCGGAGGAAGGGGATCGATCGGACATCCGGGATCTCTGCCGCATGATATTCGGCATCGATGAGCGCATTTTGGATATTGCCGTGAAAAATGTAAAACTCAGGGATCTCATGGACATCAAGGCGCGCATGATCGGCGTCGGCAGCATCGGCGGCAAATCGACGGGCATGATCCTTTCGCGCATGATCGTCGAAAAGCATCTGCCCGGGATCGCCGCCATTCTCGAACCGCATGATTCGTTTTACATCTGCTCCAATCTGTACTATACGTTCCTCGTGAAAAATAAGTGTTGGGGATTGAAGATCAAACAGCGTAAGAAACGCGGTTACTTCCCCGTGGCCGAGATACTCAGGGAGAAGATTCTCGAGGGCGTGTTTTCGGACAACATCAGGGAACAATTCCGCAGAATGTTGGAATATTTCGGTCAAAGTCCCATCATCGTGCGTTCCAGCAGTCTGCTTGAAGATGGGTTTGGCAATGCTTTCGCGGGCAAATACGAATCGGTCTTTTGCGTCAACAAGGGTACGCTCGAGGACAGGCTGGTGGCGTTTGAGGACGCCGTGCGCACGGTCTACGCAAGTACGATGGACGAATCCGTCTTGGAGTACCGCCTGCAGAGGGGACTGTCCGCCAAGGATGAGCAGATGGCTTTGCTCGTGCAACGGGTCACGGGCTCTCTGTTCAAGGATTTATACATGCCGGCTGCGGCGGGCGTGGCTTTTTCCTACAACGCGTATCGTTGGAATCAGAGCATAGATCCCGCCGCGGGGATGATTCGCATCGTCATGGGTTTGGGCACCCGGGCCGTCGACAGAACCGATGGGGATTATCCGAGGATTGCCGCTTTGGACAATCCCGGGATGAAGGCCATGCAGGGCAAGTACGTCTCCGATTTCGCCCAATACAAGGTGGACGTGCTGGATCTGTCCGTCAATTCCCATGCCACATTGAAGATTGAGGATGTGACGGGCAGGATGGCCGATTGGTTCAAGGCCGTCATGATCGAACACGATTCCGCGCGCGAGAATGAGCTGAAGCAGTACGGCGTCGGGCAAAAGCTCGTGTTCACCACCTGTGAAAACCTGTTGCAGAACGAGGACTTTGTGGGTGCGATGCGCGAAATACTCTCGACGCTCCAACGCGAATACGATTATCCCGTGGACACGGAATTTGCGCTGAACATCTCCAAGACGGGCGGATTCGTCATCAACTTGCTTCAGTGCCGTCCGCTTCAGGTGGGAGGCTCCGGCATCCGGACGGCGTTGCCGCAGATCGCGCGTGAGCGGACATTCTTTCATCTGAACGGCGGCACGATGGGCGGCGCGTACTTTGAAACCTTGGATGTGATCATCCGGGTCGATCCCGGGTTGTACTACGAATATCCCTACAACCAAAAACCGGCCGTCGCCAGAACCATCGGCCGTGTCAATCAGTGTTACAAAGACAGCGGCAAGGTCGTCATGCTCTTGGTCCCCGGCCGCATCGGCACTTCGTCGCCCGAGTTGGGCGTACCCGTGCGGTTTGCGGAGATCAGCAACGTGAGCGTCGCCTGCGAGGTTTCCTATGAAGGCGCGGGGTATCTGCCTGAGCTTTCGTTCGGCAGCCATTTTTTTCAGGACTTGGTGGAGGCGGATATCTTCTATGCGTCCATCTTCGAAAACAAGGAGACGACGCTGTATTATGCGCAGAATTTTTTCGCGGAGGAACGAAACATTCTGCGGGATTTGGTATCTGACATCGACGATCCCGCGATCGAAACGATCGTTCAGGTATATGACGTGAAAGGGAAAAATCTGCGGATCGTTTCGGACATCACTGTGGGCGAAACGCTCTGCGGTTATTTTTAGGAGGAATGTATGCGTATCGTTTTGGACGGAATGGGCGGTGACAACGCGCCGCGTGAGATCGTGAAAGGCGCGGCGGAAGCCTCGCGTCTCATCGATCATGAAATATGCATCGTAGGCGACGGGGAACGGATCGGCTCGTTGCTCGACGAATTTGAACACGATGCGAACAAGATCGGGATCCTTCACGCCTCGGAGGTGATCGGCAACGGGGATTCCCCCGTCAAAGCCGTGAGGCGCAAGAAAGACTCGTCACTCGTGAAAGGCATGGAAGCCGTGCGCGCCGGAGAGGGGGACATCTTCATTTCGGCGGGCAACAGCGGCGCCATCATGAGCGGCGGCGTGTTCGTGTTGGGCAGGATACGCGGCATCGATCGGCCGGCGATCGGCAGCACGTATCCGATCCTGGGTCAGGACGGCGTATCGCTCCTCATCGATTCCGGCGCAAACGCGGAATGCAAGCCGCAGAATCTTTTGCAGTTTGCCGTGATGGGCAGCATCTACGCGAAGAACGTCCTCGGCAAGGAAAAACCCTCCGTCGGCTTGGTCAACATGGGGACGGAGCCGGGCAAGGGCAGTTCGATGGTGAAAGAGGCCTTTGAACTTCTGGAGAAAAACCGTGACGGAAGCAAGGGCGTCAATTTCATCGGGAATGTCGAGGCGAGGGACGTCCCCATCGGCGTCTGCGACGTGATCGTCTGCGACGGGTTCATCGGCAACGTGATCCTCAAAATGACGGAGGGCGTGGCCCTCAGCATATCGCATCTCATCCGCAGGAAGTTTTCCGAAGGACTCGCGGCCAAAGCGGGGGCAGCCCTGCTGTACAACAAATTGGGTGAGCTGAAAAAAGCGTTTGACTATACGGAATACGGCGGCGCGCCCGTTCTCGGCGTACAGGGGGCCGTGGTGAAACTGCACGGGTCCTCTGCGGCGAAAGCGGTGCGCAACGGCATCGCGCGCGCCATACCGTTTATGGAAAATCGCGTGGTGGACACGATCAAGTGCGCGATGGAATGATTTTCGGGGATCACGGGCGATGTCGGAAAATCATGATTTGAAAGAATTGCAACGGAAGATCGGTTATCGGTTCAAGGATTTGTCGCTTCTTCAAAACGCCTTGACGCATACTTCGTACGTCAACGAACGGGGTTTTGACAAGACCATGTCGAATCAGCGTCTGGAGTATCTCGGGGACGCGGTGGTGGAACTGTCCGTCACAAAGACCATATTCGCGAAGCTGCCCGACGCCGGCGAGGGGTTTTTGTCGTGTCTGCGCGCGAAGCTGGTCTGCACCGCAGGTTTGTCCCGGGTGGCGCGAAGCATGGGATTGGGCAAGTATCTCATCCTGGGCAAGGGCGCGGACAAAGGAAACGAACGCGAGAATCCCACGGTGCTCGAGGATGCGTTTGAAGCGTTGGCGGGCGCAATTTTTCTCGACGGAGGCTGGAAGAAAGCGTCCGCTTTTGTGTGCAATGCGATGGAAGTATCCATTCTCAACGCGATAGACAGCGCCGGCGAAAGCCGGACAAAATGGGATCGGAAGACGGCTTTGCAGATAGAATTGCAGAAGAACGGACCGAGCAGGATCACGTACAAATTGCGGAAAGAGGAAGGACCGCCGCACGACAGGATTTTTTATGTGGACGTTTGCCTGAATGACGGCTTGCTCGGATCGGGGCGCGGTTATTCCAAAAAGGAAGCGGAGCAGGACGCGGCGGGGCATGCGTTGGAGGCGTTGAATGTACTTGAAAAGGATTGAAATACAGGGATTTAAGAGCTTCGCCGATCCTGTGAGCATAGACTTCAGGGAAGGCGTCACCTGTATCATAGGTCCCAACGGCAGCGGAAAGAGCAACATATCGGACGCCATGCGCTGGGCGCTTGGGGAGCAGAGCGCAAAGACCTTGCGCGGCGGCAGGATGGAGGAGATCATCTTTGCGGGCACCGAAAGCCGCCGGCCGAAAGGCATGGCCGAGGTCACCCTCGTTTTGGACAACAGTACGGGATTTCTCCCCATCGACTATACGGAGGTCGCCATCAAAAGGCGCCTGTTCCGCAGCGGGGAAAGCGAATACTTCCTCAACAACACCCAATGCAGACTGCGGGATGTGCGCGAGCTCATCATGGACACGGGCATCGGCGTGGACGGCTACTCGTTCATCGGTCAGGGACGCGTGGACAAAATCGTCAGCGACAGACCGGAGACGCGGCGGGAGGTCTTCGAGGAAGCGGCCGGCATCATCAAATACAAAGGGCGCAAAGCGGAAGCGCAGCGCAAATTGGAGGCCGCGACCGACAATCTGGATCGCATGAACGACATCATTCTCGACATCGAGTCCCGCATCGACGGACTGAAAACGGAAAGCGAAAAGGCGAAAGAGTACGCCGATCTTTCGGTTCGATACCGGGAATTGGAGATCAACATCACGCTCAGGAACATCGAAAATCTGCAGAGCAAGAACCGCGAATTGCAGGCGCAGCGCGATGAGGCGGCGGCGGGCGTCGAGGAAACGCGGGAGCGCAGACTCGCCCTGGAGCGCGGACTGACCGCACTGCGAAAGCAAACCGAAGAGATGGAACCGGTCGGGATCGCCCTGCGCGAACGCATCGCGGAGAATGCCGCGCGCGCCGCGGAGATCCGAAACGAGGCTTTGCTCAACGAAGAAAAGCGGCGCAGCATCGAGCGGGATCGGCGGCGTCTCGAAGAAGACGCCGCGGAACTGAAACGCAGGATCGCCGCAGAGGAGGAGCGTTTGACCGGACTGTCGGCGGCGAAGACGCTGAGCGACGCGAAACTCGCGGATTTGGAAGACGAATTGCGCGTCAAGCTGAAGCGTGCGTCCGAATGCGCGGAAGCGGTCCGGGCGGCCGGCGAAACCATAGAGAAGAAAAGGGCGGCGGTGTTTGAATTGAGCCGCGCGCGTTCGATGAAACAGGCCGAAGCCGCAGGCAATGCGGAACTGATGGGGAATTTCGACGCGGCGAAGCTGCGCTTGGAGGAGGAACTGGCGTCGGCGCTTGCGGCGCAGACGGAAACGGAGCGGGAGGCGGAAAGCGTCGCTTCGTCCGTCGCCGGGTTGGATGCCGCCGCCGCCGCCGCCGCCGCGCGTGAACGGACCGCGCGCACGGACCATGAGGATGTGACGCGGCGCGTGGGCGAGGAACGCAAAGCCGTTGAACGCCTCGGGCTGGAAATGGAACAACTTTCATCGAGAAAGAAGACCATCGAGGAGATGGAACACAATTACGAGGGTTACAACGCCGGCGTCAAGGCGCTCATGAAGCGGAAACTGCCGGGCATCGACGGCGTTGTCGCGGAGCTGATGCGCGTGCCGGCGGGATATGAAACGGCCGTCGAAACCGCCTTGGGCGCGGCGTTGCAGAACATCATCTGCGCGGATGACGAAAGCGCAAAGCGGGGCATCGAGTATCTGAAAGAGCATAAGGCCGGCCGCCTGACTTTCCTTCCCGCCGCATCCGTGCGTCCGAAGAAGCGGGAGCGTCCGGAGGCGATGGAACGGGCGGCGGGCTTTGACGGCTATGCCGTCGAACGGATCGCGTTTGACGCGAAGTACGCTGAGATATTCGCCTATCTGTTGGGCGGCGTCGTCTTCGTGGATTCCTTGGACAACGCCATCGCCATGAACAGGAACAACCGGGACGGCTTCAAGTTGGTCACATTGGAGGGGGAGATCGTCAATCCCTCCGGCGCGCTGACGGGCGGCCTTTACCGGAACAGAACGGCCAATCTTCTGGCGCGCAAATCGGAAATTGCGGACCTGACGGAGCGCATCGCGCGGTTGCGCGATGAACGGGGGCGCCGGGAGAAAGCGCTGGCGGAACTCGCGGTCCGGGAACGCGCGCTCATTGAGGAACTGCGGGAACTCGACCGTGAGAGCCGCGCCGGGGACGCGGAATCGGCGCGCCGAAAGAGCGAATTGAAAGCCCTGCGTTACCGTGCGGAAGAACTTGCGGAACGCATCGAACGCCGAAAGCGGGAATTGCGAAACATTGAGACGGACAAAGAGAAGAACGTCGGGGTGAACGATGAACTGAAAGCGGACATCGCGCGCATCGGTCGGGAGATCGCGGTCATCGAGGCGGAGACGGAAGAGGGCCTGTCGCAGCAACGCGTCCGTCTGGAAGAAAACGAAGCCGCAGGCGAAGCGGTCACGGAAGTGCGTTTGCGCGTGGCGGCGGCTGAGGCGGAGAAAGCGAACAACGACGCCAACGCGGAGACGATCGCGCGCGTCGTCGATGAACTGAAAGCGGAATTGCGCCGCAAGGAAGCGGAATACGGAGCGCTTTCGCAAGCGGGGACGCCGCGCGGAGCGGTTGCGGACGCGGAAGCCGCCGCGAGGGAGATGGAGGAGGAGAAGCTTCGGCTGGAAGCGGAACTGGCATCCATGGAAGCGGAACGCCGCGCGAAGCGTCGGGAGATCGAGGAAAGCGAGCGCGCGATGCATGCGCTGACGGACGGGTTGGAAAGCCGGATCGCGTCCAAGAACGCCATGGAGGTGGAACTGGGACGACAGGACACGCGCCTCGCCGCATGGAAAGAAAAGCTGTTCGATGAGTTTGAGCTCTCGTATGTCCACGCGATGGATTTCAAAAAGAAGGATTTTGTCATGGGCGCGGCGCTCAGGGAAAACCGGGAGATCAAAGAGCGTCTGCGCGCCCTGGGCGAGGTGAATCCCGGCGCGGTCAGGGATTACGACGAGACAAAGGAACGGTACGATTTTCTCACCGAGCAACGGGACGACATTCTCAGGAGCATGGAGGACTATCGGCGCATCGTGACCGACATGGACAAGATCGGAAAGGCGAGATTCAAGGAATGCTTCGACGCCGTGGTTCTGAACTTCGACAGCGCGTTCAAACTTCTCTTCGGGGGAGGGAAAGGCGAGTTGCGGCTTGAGGACGAAAACAACCCGCTCGAGAGCGGGATCGAGATCGGCATACAGCCTCCGGGCAAGGCCAATTTGGTCAGCATCGACGGGTATTCGGGCGGGGAGCGGGCGATGATCGCCATCGCGCTCATGTTCGCCATTTTGAAAGCCAAGCCCACGCCGTTCTGCATCTTGGATGAGATCGACGCGGCTTTGGATGAAACGAACATACACCGGTTTGCGGATTACATCACGAATTTCCGCGAAACCCAGTTTGCGCTGGTCACCCATCAGCGTTCCACGATGGAATATGCCGACGCGCTGTTCGGCGTTACCATGCAGGAGCAGGGCGTCACCACCATCCTCTCCCTGTTGCTCGGCGCGAAGGAAACCGAGGATTTTGCGGAAAAATTGGACAATTGAATGGAAAGGATGTTCGGTGTGAAAAAGGGATTTTTCGGCAAACTGCAACAGCGCATCGGGGACGCGATCCTCATGCGCCCCCGCGTCGACGAGGCGTTGATGGAGGACTTGGAGGAGATACTCATCACCTCCGACATAGGGATGGAAACGACCATGCGCATCATCGGGCGGCTCAGGGACGATGTGCGGGAGAACAGACTCTCCGACCCGGGCGACGTGGAGCGCCGGATCGCGGAGATCGTGGAAACGCTCGTCGATAAGGGGGAACGGCTCAGGATGCGCGGGGATTATCCGCTCATTGTTCTCATGATAGGGGTGAACGGCGGCGGCAAGACCACGACCATCGCCAAATTGGCCGCCATGTACAAGCGTGAGGGCAGGTCGGTTCTGCTCGCGGCGGCGGACACGTTCCGGGCGGCGGCGGCGGATCAACTCGCGGTGTGGGCGGAGCGGATCGGCGTGGACGTGATCCGCCACAGTGAGGGCGCGGATCCCTCGGCGGTGATCTACGAC
>JAISML010000167.1 GCA_031276775.1 Eubacteriales Family XIII. Incertae Sedis bacterium
CGCGTCCCAACTCCACGTCTCCACGATGCTGACGCCCAAACGCTTCGCCTGTTCGTTGATCTGGTACAATTTGCGCTTATACAGATCGATGGCGTTGATTTTGCCGGTGTTCTTCATCAATTCCGCCATGGCCATGGTCTTGCCTCCCGGCGCCGCGCATACATCCACCACCGTTTCTCCCGGTTGCGGATCCAACATGAGTACCGCCCGCAGGGATCCTTCGTCCTGTATGGAATACAGACCGCTGCGGTAAAATCTGCCGCCGATCGCATCTTTCCCTTTTATGCAAAGGAGATTCGTGGCGTCGCCGCAGGCGCTGACCTCGTAGCCGCGGGCGGACAGCCGTCCGCTCAGATCCTCCCGGTTCGTTTTCAATGTATTGACGCGTAGGGTCAAGGGCGGTCTCTCATTCCCCGCAACCATAAGCTCTTCCGCCGCATCCACACCGAATTCCTCGATCCACATCTTGACGATCCACGGCTCGTAACTGTATTTGATCGACAAAAAGCGAATTTCATCGGCGGCGCGCTCCGGCAAAGCCACATAATCGCGATCCCGCAAATACTGTCTGAGTACTCCGTTGATGAAACCTTCCCGACCCTTTGCGTACCGTCCCGCCATTTCCACCGTTTCGTTCACGGCCGCGTAATCCGGCACCGAATTCATGAATATGATCTGATACAGTCCCATGCGAAGCAGACTCAGATCCGTCATGTGCAGTTTCTCCGTCGGGGTCTTGACAAAATTTCCGATCACGTAATCGAGATACATCTTTTGCCTGATGACGCCGAACGCCAACTCCCGCACGAAAGCCGACGCGGCGGGCTTCAGTCTGCCGATGTGGTTGTTTGCGGCGATATGCGAATACGCTTTCCTGCCTTCGACGTCCCTGATGATGTAAAACGCTGTTTTTCGGTTAATATCCATTCCCCACCCTGTTATCCGGTGTTATCCGCCGCGCGGTCGCCGCAGCAAAACGCGCAACGCTTCTTATCGAAACACGTCCGTCGTGTCGATGCAAGCGCCTTTCAAATACTCCGACGCCGCAAGCGGTTTCTTCCCGGGCGCCTGCAACACGTCCAATACGACGACCCCGTCCTTTGCGGACACCGCAATCCCCGCTCCCGACGCCTCCAGAACAGTACCGGGCGCGGAAAATCCGCCCGTCCCGACATGGGCTGCCATGATCTTGATCCGCGTACCGCCGAGGAAAGCGTACGCTCCGGGAAAGGGGTTCATGGCGCGTATCTTACGTTCGACGGCATCGGCGGACTCGGCAAAGTCAATGTGCCCTTCCTCCTTGCGCACCATGGACGCATAGGTGGCCGCCGCGTGATCCTGCGGCTTTCCGATCGCCGTGCCCGCAATGATCGCGGGCAATGTATCCATGAGCAAGTCCGCGCCCAGCGAAGCCAACAGATCGTGCACCCGCCCGGTGTTCATGCCTGTGATGTCCACTGCCGCGGAGGCGATCACATCGCCCGCATCCAAGTCTTCCGCCATATACATGAGCGTGACCCCCGTCACCCGCTCTCCGGCTTCCACCGCCCGGTGTATGGGAGCGGCGCCACGAT
The DNA here is from genome assembly GCA_031276775.1 of Eubacteriales Family XIII. Incertae Sedis bacterium. Classification (GTDB taxonomy): domain Bacteria; phylum Bacillota; class Clostridia; order Peptostreptococcales; family Anaerovoracaceae; genus JAISGB01. The sequence goes on from JAISML010000167.1 coordinate 1,575, forward strand.
ATTTTGGCAAAAGCGAAGCGTGGATGTTCACGCAACCCATGCTCGGGATTTCAAGTATCTCCCTCGGCAAAATCTTACCATAGGCGGCCACAACTATCAAGTCGGGAGCGATATCGATCATACGATTGACAAATTCGGCATTCCCCTTGATGCGATCGGGCTGCGCCACCGGGATGCCCAACGCGGAAGCGCAACGCTTGACGGGCGTGAACGCGACATGTCTGCCGCGCCCCGACCGTCGATCGGGCTGCGTCACCGCAAGCGCGACAGTCCAACCCGCGCGGTTTAGCGCGACCAAAGCCGGCGTCGCAAAATCCGGGGTTCCCATGTACACGATCTTGACGCGCGGCTCACTCATGCGTCCGTTTCCCTGATCGATTCGGCAAGATCGACAAACAAAACACCGTTCAGATGATCGATCTCGTGACAGAGCGCCTTGGCCAGCAAACCCGCCCCCTCCACGGAGATCTCCGCTCCGTTTCGATCCAAAGCCCGCACCTTGACGCGCGCGGGTCTCGTCACGCGGCCGACGAGTCCCGGCAAGGAAAGACACCCCTCCTCCTCACAGACCTCTCCCTCTGTTTCGACGATCACGGGGTTGATCAATTCGTACCGCCCGAAAAGACGGCCGCCCGACGTTGCTGCCGCTTCGTCGGCGGAACGCGCCGTTTCCGTCCGCGACGCGCCCGGCGCATCCCCGTCGTCACAGACCGCGCCGTCGTCCGCCGGCGGCGCAATATCGATGACGACGATCCGCCGCAACACGCCCACCTGCGGCGCGGCCAAGCCTACGCCGTCGTAAGCTTTCATCGTTTCCCACATATCGTCTGCGAGCATGTGTGTCCGGCTTCCGAAATTTGTGATTTCTTTCGCCGTCTTCCTCAAGATATCATCGCCTTCGAGGACGATCTTTCTAAGCGCCAAGTCCATCCCTCCTTTTGCTTGTCTTTTTTGCGTGGGAGCGGCTTATCCTCCCTCACATGTCGGTTGCGTACATCAGGGTACGCGCCCTCCACGTTCGGTCGTCCGCACCGCTCCTACGCAAAAAATCCTGCGCAAACTCTCTTTTCCCCTCTCGATTCGCGCGTGGGCGCGCCTTACGCTATTAGTATTATCGCACATATCCCGTTTGTTTCAAAGCGTGCATTCACGAAAACGGGAAAGAAGTCAGAGCGGATGTTGCGGTTCAAAGATTGCGCCGGGCGCCCGCAACCCCCTGAACCGTAATGGGCAAATTGGGCAAATACGGATCCCGAAATCAAGGAAACGGGTTCTCCCCTTGTCACATCAGGGAGAAAGGGTTCACGTCTATTATCATACGGCAGTTGCGCTCCTTGCCGGTATTCATTTTTTTCTTTAAGACCGCCAACGTTTTTTCATATGCGCGCCGCCGATCCGGACGCACCTTGATGTACATCCGGTACCTGTACTCGTCTCCCATCTTGGGGATCGCCGCCCTGTGCGGACCGAGAATGTACTGTTTTTCCGATCTGCCAAATGCGGACAGAATCTCCTCTTGCAACGCTTCGGCGCCTTCACTCGCCGCGATCCCGTCCTCCGACAGCACTGTCACCTGCACCACGTCGCCGAACGGAGGATATTTCATATGCCGTCGCAGCATAAGCTCTGTGTCGTAAAACGCCCGGTATCTGTGCTTGACGGCGGCGATGATCGCGTAATTGTCCGGCGCATAGGTCTGCACCACCACGTCGCCCACCTCCGTGCCTCTGCCGGAGCGGCCGGAGACCTGCGTGATCAGCTGAAAAGTGCGCTCCGCCGAACGAAAATCCGGAATGTTCAAACCCACATCCGCCGCAATGATTCCCACCAGACCGACATTGGCGAAGTCCAACCCCTTTGCCACCATTTGGGTGCCGATGAGGATGCGGGTGCGTCCTTTTTCGAAATCTTTCAAAATCCTGTGGATGTCGCCCTTTTTCGATGAGGTATCCAAATCCAACCGGCCCACCGCTGCGTCGGGAAATATTTCCCGCGTCAGTTCCTCCACTTTTTCCGTTCCCACGCCGAAATAGCGCAAATATCCGCTGCCGCACGCGGGACACACCTCGGGCACGGGTACACGCTTGCCGCAGAAATGACAGATTGCCCGCTCCTCCTGTTTGTGATAGGTCATGGAAATGTCGCACTCGGCGCATCGCATGACATAGCCGCACTTGCGGCAGGAAATGAACGGACTGTAGCCGCGGCGATTCAGAAATAGGATGATTTGCTTTCTTTCCGACAATGCGATCTCCATCCGCGCATGCAACTCCGAACTGAAGATGGATCGATTGCCTTGCTCGAGCTCCCTGCGCATGTCGACGACGCGCGCTTTGGGCAGAGGCGTTGCGTTGTAGCGTTTTTTCATGGTGAGCAATTGATAAAGACCGGTTTCCGCCCGATGCATGGAAATGATCGACGGCGTGGCGCTGCCGAGAATGACAAGCCCGCGCGCGCGCGCGGCCCGTTTGATCGCCACCTCAACGGTGTCGTATTTTGGCGCCATATCCGATTTGTAGGTGGTTTCGTGTTCCTCGTCGACAATGACGGCGCCGATGTTCTCCAAGGGTGCAAAGACGGCGGAACGCGCGCCGATCACGATATCGGTCTCCCCGTTTCGTATGCGTGTCCACTCGTCAAAGCGTTCGCCGGCGGACAGTTTGCTGTGCAGGACAGCCACCCGATCGCTGCCGAACCGGCCGATGAACCGGCCGACGACCTGCGGGGTGAGACTGATCTCCGGAACCAGCACGATAACCTGTCTGCCGCGCGCGGCGACGGCCGCCGCAACCCGCATGTAAAATTCGGTCTTCCCGCTTCCGGTAACGCCATGAAGCAGAAAAACGCCGTATCTTTCTTGCTCAACATACGGGGTGACGCGCGCCAACGCGATCGTCTGCTCCTGCGTCAATTCGGGCGGCAAAACCGACGCTTCCGACACGCCCGACGCTTCCAAGGCAGACTGCCGTTTTTTTTTCCGATTGGACGCTGCGCCCGCAGGCGCGAAACAGCTGATGGCTTCGATGTAACGGCAGAAATATCTGCGCCTCATCCATTCCGCGATCCTGACGGCGTCTTCGGAAACGGAACGTGAGGCGTCCACTTCCGCAACAAAACGTATCTTCTTCCCGTCCAAGTTCTGCGGGGGTTCATCGCCAACCGCAAAGACATAACCCGTCCGCTTCCCCTGACCCACAAAGGGAACCGTCACCCGGCACCCCACCCTGATCGCATCGTCGTCACAAGCGTAAGTGAAGAAATTATCC
>JAISML010000182.1 GCA_031276775.1 Eubacteriales Family XIII. Incertae Sedis bacterium
TCGCAGCAATGAAAGGGGATGATAATAAAAATGAAAATGCGGATGTCTTGGCATTTTGTGCCGACAGGGTATCGCTTCGCCGGTATGCCCCGGATACGGAATCCGGGGCGTCCGCCGTACGTTGCGCCAACTTTTGCGTTTTGCGCCACGCGCTACTTTAAACGCCGAAGATATGTTATACTAAGAGTCAGAACCCTGTCAGGGTTTCGCGAGCGGTCCGATTTCATTTTGCAGTGAGCGGGCCGTTCCTTTTTATTATCAGGATTTTCGCCTGCGGACCGCACCCTTACACGGAACGCAGGCTCTTACAAATCATATGCTTCATCACGCCGTCCTCCTATTTTCGCAATCAAGACCGTATCCGGAGGAGCACAATATCCGTTGCGGCGGAAAGACCTGTGGGACAATCGCAACGCCATTGCCGTTCATAGGCAAACGAATGAATATCATGCTTTCCATATATGTATTACATGCATTATAACACGGAAATCGTTTTTGTCAACATCAAAAAGATATGGATCCTTTACCTATGAATCATTTTCATCCCCGCGGCGGGGCGGGGCCTGCGTTTCACAGGTGAGGTTGCCGCTCACGGTTTGCTTCAAATCGGCGCCGGACGCCCGCGCGGTCGCCGGCCAACCCGTGCACGGTAACCGGGTGAGCAGCGCTCCCGAAATTATTTTTCTTTTCCCCTTGAACATACGTTCCATACGGTGTACAATAAACACATGTTCGCTTCCGTCCGCAACGCCGCGCGGAAGCGGCGCGGGGGAGAATCCGCGCAACACTGCCGCATGAAAGGGTAGGGAGGGACGTTATGATAGAGAGCCGCCTGTTTGAAAAATTGACAGTGCTCGGAGAAGGCGCGAAATACGACGCATCCTGCTCCACGAGCGGCGTCGCGCGGAGCAATGTGGGGCGGGTCGGCAACGCCGCGTGCGCGGGCATCTGCCATTCGTGGGCTGCGGACGGGCGCTGCATCAGCCTGCTGAAAGTCCTTTTGTCCAACGACTGCGTATATGATTGCAAATATTGCGTAAACAGGCGATCGGCCGACGTAAAGCGGTGCAGTTTCGAACCGCAAGAGCTGGCCGCGCTTTCGATGGAGTTTTACCGGCGCAATTACATCGAGGGGCTTTTTCTGAGTTCCGCCGTCGTGATCTCTCCCGATCACACCGCAGAGCGCATGTACGCATGTCTGCGTCTGCTCAGGGAGACGTACGGCTTTGCGGGGTACATTCACGTCAAGGTGCTGCCGGGACTGTCCCCGGAGTTGTTGAACGCACTGGGCTTTGTATCGGATCGCATGAGCGTCAATGTGGAATTGCCTTCCGGCGAAAGTCTGAAAAAGCTGGCGCCGCAAAAGAAACCGGAGGGCATTTTCACGCCCATGCGCCAAATCACACAGGCGCAGGTCGCGCAAAGAACCTTGCAAGCGCCCGCATCCCCGAAAGCATTGAAGCTGGCGGGTCTGAACGCCGCGTTTGGGGACGGCAGCGCGTTTGACGTCTTTGACGCCGCGGATCGCGCGCCGCGCGGTATGCCCGAAACCGAAGCGGGCATGAGCGCGCGCAACAGTTTCTCCCCCGCCGCGCGGCGGGAAAATCGCTACAGGGAGCAGTTCGCGCCGGCGGGCCAGACCACGCAGATGATCATCGGCGCGTCGCCGGAAAGCGATCGCCGGATCCTCCGACTGTCGGAATCGATGTACCGCAGGTTTTCGCTCAAAAGGGTGTACTTTTCGGCATACATACCCGTCGCGTCCCATCCCGATCTGCCCGCGCCCGTCACGCCGCCGCCCCTGAAACGCGAACACAGGCTGTATCAGGCGGATTGGCTGTTGCGGTTCTACGGGTTTACCGCCGACGAAATCCTCTCCGAAGAGAATCCCAATCTGGATTATGACTTGGATCCGAAGATCGTCTGGGCCCTGCGCCACATCGATCGCTTCCCCGTTGAAATCAACAAGGCTTCCCGGGAGGAACTGCTCCGGATACCGGGCGTCGGCAGCGCGTCGGCGCTCCGCATCATGCGTCAGCGCAGGGTGGCCGCGGTGCGTTACGAGGATCTGAAAAAGATGGGGGTGGTACTCAAACGGGCGCGCTTTTTTCTCACCTGCTCCGGCAGATATTGCGGGGACGGCGCGCCCGACCCGAACCGCATCAGGGACACATTGATCGCGGACGCCCAAAATCCGCAAATTTCCATGTTTGAGGCTTTTACCCATGCATTACCTGTACGATGAAACCTTCGAAGGATTTTTGACCTGCGTGCACCGGCATTATTACATGGAAAAAGCCGACGGCATTTTCCCGATCGCGCGTTATCAAACCGACCTTGTCACCGCCTGCCAACCGGTAAAAACCGACGCGGAAAAGGCGCGCGCCGTCTACGGGGCCATTGCGCAAAAGATCTCGGCGCACGATTTGGAACGGACATACCGGGTCTTTCGCTCAAACGCCGAAAACAAAGAGAGTCTGTTGCTGTCGTACCTTCGGTTGGGATTCAAATACGGTCCGCGCATCAGACTCATGCACGCGCACCCCGTCGTATCGGAGGTTGAAAAAGCGGAACGGCGCGTGGGCAATGAAGTACACAGGCTCTGCGGCCTGATCCGTTTCTCCGTGACGCGTTCCGCAGCGTCGGTTGCGGAAGAAGCGAAATGCGG
>JAISML010000228.1 GCA_031276775.1 Eubacteriales Family XIII. Incertae Sedis bacterium
CGCCTGCGAGCTTGGACAGGAATCGTTCGGCGGCGTCCACGCGGATGATCTTCATGTTGAATTGTTTGCCGTAGACATCCATCACCTGATCGCCTTCACCTTTGCGCAACAGACCGTGATCGACAAAGATGCAGGTGAGATTCCCGCCGATGGCTTTGTGCGTCAACACAGCCGCAACGGATGAATCCACACCGCCTGAAAGCGCACAAATTACTTTGTTATCGCCTACGTACGATTTAATCTCTTCGATTTTTGTTTCGGCGAAATTGTGCATGGTCCAATCGTCTTTGCAACCGCATACGCGGTACAAAAAATTCTTCAGCAGTTCCCTGCCGAAAGGCGTGTGGTGCACTTCGGGGTGAAACTGCACGCCGTACAATCCCTGCGCGGCGTTTTCCATCGAAGCGGTGGGGCAATTGTCCGTAAAGGACGTTACGGCAAATCCGGCGGGAACTTCCGCTATGTAATCCGTATGGCTCATCCAGCAATGCTGCCCGTCCGCAATTCCGAAGAACAGATCGCTTGCGCGGGGCGCTTGCGCGCAATACGGCGTGGACGCGCCCGAATCGCGCCCTTTCCGAACGTCAACAACCGTTGCGTCCTCCGGCGAAGCATTGGCGGCGCCGTTCTCTCCCGCGATCGGTGGCGTGGACGCGCCGGCCGTCCCTTGATCCGGCTCCTGATTCTCTGCGGCGCCTGATCGGTTCAAAACACCGTTTCCCTGATAAATGCGGATTTTCCCGTATTCCTTGGAATCGGGGCTCGCCACTTTGCCGCCGAGCACATGCGCCATGAGCTGCGCCCCGTAACAGATGCCCAGAATGGGAATCCCCGACTCAAAAAAAGAAGCCGGCAGGGTTGGCGCGCCGTCATCGCAGACGCTGCTCGGACCTCCGGTAAAAATAATGCCCCGCGGTTTTTCGCCGCTTTCGATCCGCCGCAAGCTCACGTGATACGGCATTATTTCGCAATAAACCTGCGCTTCACGTACACGACGCGCAATCAGCTGATTGTATTGTCCGCCGAAATCCACAACCCATATCCCTTCAAAAATCATATGTTCCCTAATATGCAGGAATAGCATTGTACGTTGTACGTGTCCGGCTATTCCGACACCCTTTCTATTACTGCAGAGTTTTAACGTATAATGATTGACAGACGCTGTGGATTGGCTTGTTTCCTTACTTTCTTCAATAACAGCCTGTTACAATTTGTTTTTACCCGGAGATCCACGTTGGAGATCCACGTTCTTTGGCGGCGAATCCTTCCCCGGCGCAACGGTTGCCGCAGATCCGCATTCTGACTGTTACCGTCTCTTGCTTGCATTTGCGTTGCGCTTCGCAAAATCCGTTCCGTTTGGCGCCGGGACATCAGATCCGGGCGACTGTTCAAGGGCAGGTACGCGCCGGCGCAGGGACATCCGGCGAGGGCGACTGTTCAAGGGCCAGTATGCGCCGGAGATCTTGAAAAGTTGCAAAGATCGTCGCCCGCATGCCATCTTTCCGCCCACCGCCCATGCGTTGCGGCAATCGAGCATCCCGTATTTTTACCGATTCATGCTCCCGCCGGGTTCTTTCAGGATCACGTCGTGCGCCCCGCCCTCGACGATGCTCGTCGCGCTCACCAGGGTGAGTTTCGTATTCCTGTGCAGATCGGGGATGTTCGTAACCCCGCAGTTGCACATGGTTGACTTCATCTTTCCGAGCGATTGGTTCACGTTAGCCTTCAGCGGTCCTGCGTAAGGCACGTAAGAATCCACGCCTTCCTCAAAGGAAAGTTTGTCTTCCCCGCCCATATCGTAACGTTGCCAATTGCGCGCGCGGTTGGAACCCTCGCCCCAATACTCCTTGACGTAATTGCCGTTGACGTTGAGCCGCGCGGTGGGGCTCTCGTCAAAACGGGCAAAATATCTGCCGAGCATGATGAAGTCCGCTCCCATGGCCAAGGCCAGTGTCATGTGATAATCGTAAACAATGCCTCCGTCGCTGCAGATGGGGACATAATATCCCGTTCGCTCCAAATATTCCCGGCGCGCTTCGGCCACATCCATCACCGCCGACGCCTGACCGCGGCCGATGCCTTTCTGTTCCCGCGTAATACAGATGGAACCGCCGCCGATGCCCACTTTGACGAAATCCGCCCCCGCTTCGGCCAAAAATCGAAAACCTTCTTTGTCCACGACATTGCCTGCGCCGATTTTCACCTTGCCGCCGTATCTGCTCCGCACAAACGCCAATGTCTCCTGCTGCCATTCGGTGAATCCCTCGCTGCTGTCTATGCAGAGAACATCGGCTCCGGCCTCCACCAAAGCGGGTATCCGCTCACGGTAGTCGCGGGTGTTCACGCCCGCCCCCACGATGTAACGCTTTTGTTCATCCAGGAGTTCGTCGGGATTCTCCTTATGGCTATCATAGTCTTTCCGAAACACAAAATGCGTCAACCGCCTGCTCTTGTCTATGATCGGCAAAGCGTTGAGTTTGTGATCCCACAGGATGTCATTGGCCTCCGACAGGCTGACCCCGTCCTCCGCGTAAATGAGATCCTCAAATGGCGTCATAAATGCTTCCACTTTCGTATCCAAAGGCGTTCGGCTCTCGCGGTAATCGCGGCCGGTGACAATGCCCACGATCTTTCCGTCCGCTGTGCCGTCCTCGGTAACGGCAATGGTGCTGTGACCGCTCTTTGCCTTGAGATCCAGGACGTCCTGCAACGTCTGATCCGGTCGGATGTTGCTGTCGGAACGGACAAAACCGGCCTTGTGATCCTTGACGCGCCGTATCATGGCCGCCTGATTCTCGATGCTCTGCGACGCGTATATAAAGGAAACGCCCCCTTCTTTTGCAAGCGCAACGGCCATGCGGTCGTCGGATACCGCCTGCATGATTGCGGAAACCAGCGGAATGTTGCTGCGCAACGAGGCTTTTTCGCCCGCTCTGTGCTTCACCAAGGGCGCGGACAAATCCACATTCGCCGGGATACAGTCTTTCGACGAATACCCGGGCACCAAAAGATATTCATTGAACGTCCGCGACGGTTCCTCGTAACAATATGCCATACTCTCCCTCATTTCCCCAACCAAAGTCCGTGCCTGCGCATCCTGCCTTTTGCATCAGGCTGCCGATCGGAAACCGTCCGGTTCCCCCATTGGCAAACAAACACTGCCCCTTTTGTTTCGCCCGCGTTCCGCAACAGGAAACCCGCGATTGCAATATGATGAAATTGTAACATGTTTGCGATCCGCGTTCAACCACGCCGATCCACCCGCCATCCGATTTTGTTCATCCGCGCCCGGCGCTTTTTGTCGCGTCAAACGCATCCGGAATCGGTCGTGACTTGCGATTGCGCTTCCGTCGCTTTCGGGTTTGCCGCTATGCCGGCGGAGCGGATGTTCCGCATTGCGAAACGCGCATGCTTTACACGCATACTGACTTTGGTTTACGATGTTCCTATCGATATGAATATCGAATTCGATATCACGGCAAGTATCGAAAACGGCAAGTGTCACCGCTTGCGGAGAGGGCAAAAAGGAGGAAGAAATGTTAAGAACCAATGTGGGATCAAGCGTCAACGCCGATGTGCGCCAAGCGGGAGCGGAAGCGGCGGCGGCGGCAAAATCCGGGCTCGACGGCGTCAAGCTGGCCTTTGTTTACAGCGGCGTTCAATACGATCAAAAATTGCTTTTGCAATCCGTCGCAGATGAATTGCCGGGTGTGCCGCTCATCGGCAACACTTCGTTTACCGGCGTCATCACGCCGGAGGGGTACATCGGCGGCGACGACGGATTTGTGGGCGTCTTTGCCTTGGCGGGAGACGAACTGACGGTAGGGGTCGCCGGAAGCGCGAAAGAAGGCGATGCCAGGACGACGGGAGCGAAAGTGGCAAAAGCGGCGATTGCGGCGGCGGGCAAGCCGACCGAAGGCAAGATCGCGCCGCCCGACTATTTCTACATGGTCGCAAACCCGGGCGAGGAAGAATTTTTTCTCAAAGGCGTCGAGGACGTGATCGGAAGGGTTCCGCTGTTTGGCGGCAGCGCGGCCGACAACAGCATTGAAGGTTATTGGTCCCTGTTCACGCAGGATCTCGTCACCGGAGACGGTGTCGCGGTGGCGTTTTTCTGGGCGGACGAGCCCGGCGGCTTCGCCAATCTCTTTACGGGCGCGTACAATGAAACGGACAACTTCGGCGTCATCACGAAAGTGCGCGACCGGCGGACGCTTGTGGAGATCGACGGCGTGCCGGCCATCGAAAAGTACGCGGCGTGGCGCGGACTGAAAACCGACGACCTGTTGGCCGGAAACCTCTTGGCTGCAACCATCGTCGCGCCTTTGGGCGTCAAGGACAGGTTGGGCGAACTGACCGCCATTCGCCACCCCATGTTCGGGAACGACGATCTGTCCATGAACATCGGCTCGAATCTCGCGGAAAAGACGACGGTCATACAAATGGAAGGCGACGTCGATCAATTGATCCGCTCCGCGGGCGAGCAGGTCGGCTTGCTCATCAAAAAATTGGGAAAGAAACCGGCAGGTCTGCACCTCGTCCACTGCGGCGGACGGCGCGCCGCCATCGCGGATCGGATCGGGGAAGTATACGCCTCCGTGAAAACTGCGGCGGGCGACATTCCGTTTATCGTGGAGTTCACTTTCGGGGAATACGGATATTTCGACGACGGGAACAATACCACCGGCGGGTTGATGCTCAGCTTTACCGCGTTCGCTTAAAGCGAACGGACGTCATCGCGGTTGCGCCGCGCGGGACGTACCGAAGAACAGGTTTCGAGGGGACGCAAATCCCGGGCAGCATGCGGTTGCGCCGCACGAAACGCATCAAAGAACAGATTCCGAACGGCGGCGGCATTTTGGACGCCGCCGGCGGAACGGAGAAGCAGGAGAAGCATATGAAAATGATTATTGACGGAAAAAAAGTGGACAGCGTATCCGGTGAAACGTTTGACGTGATCAATCCCGCCACGGGCGAGGTCATCGATTCGGTTCCCAAGGGTACGCCGATCGATATCAAACAGGCCGTGGACGCGGCGGAAAAAGGACAGAAGATCTGGGCGGGCGTACCTGTTTTCCAAAGAGCCGAGATATTGAACAGGTTCCTCGACATCGTGGATGAAAACAAAGAGAGCCTGGCACAGACGCTGTCGGCCGAAAATGGCAAACCCATCAACGAAGCGCGCGCGGAAATAGGGAATGTCCGCATCGGATTTTCGGGATTTATCGAGCACGCGAAGCATTTCTACGATCGCGTGATTCCCCCCGGGACAGAAGCCGGACAGCAGAACAATGTGCAAATCGTGACGCGTATTCCCGTCGGCATCGTCGTCTGCATCATCCCGTTCAACTTCCCCTGCGATCTTTTCGATCAGAAAGTTGCGCCGGCGCTCATGATGGGGAATGCGGCCATCGTACTTCCGTCGTCCGACAATCCGCTTACGCTTCTGCGGCTCAGCGGCATGTTGGTGGACGCGGGCGTGCCCAACGGCGCCATTCAATGTCTCACGGCACCGGGCAAGGTCAAGGCGGAGATTGCGAAAGATCGCAGGATCGGGCTCATCACACTGACCGGAAGCACGGAAGTAGGCATTGAGACCGCAAAAACCGCCGCCGAAAATCTCATTCCCTGCGCTTTGGAATTGGGAGGCAACGACGCTTTCATCGTATTGGAAGACGCGGATATCGATCTGGCGGCGGAAGAGCTCATTTGGGGCAGGATGTACAACACCGGTCAGGTGTGCTGCGCAAGCAAGCGCTTCATCGTCCACAACGCGGTAAAGGACGCGTTTGCCGCAAAGGTCGTCGAAAAGATAACCCGGCAGAATTACGGCCGGCCCGAGCTGGAAGATACGCAGATCGCCTGTCTCATCAGCGAAGACGCCGCCGTAAAAGTGGAGGCGCAGGTCAACAGGATCGTCGAACAAGGCGGCAAAATCATACTCGGAGGCAAGCGGAGCGGCGCGTTCTATGAACCGACCGTCATCACCGACGTTCCCAAATCCGCCGATGTCGCCGCAGACATGGAAATCTTCGGTCCCGTCGTGCCCATCATCGGCTTTGACGCCGATGAGGAAGCCATCGAGATCGCGAACAACTCCATATACGGACTTTCCAGCTGCGTATTCTCGCGGGACTTTAAGCGCGCGTGGCACGTGGCGTCACGGATGGAAGCGGGCGGCGCGGTCATCAACGGCGCAAGCTTTTTCCGTTCCTTTGAGATGCCTTTCGGCGGTCTGAAGTTCAGCGGAATCGGCACGGAAGGCGTGATGAGCACCTTCGGGGAGATGACGCAGATACGGACCATCGTTCTGAAAAACATCGTAAGTTAACGCAGCGCCGCATTCCCCCGTTGGCAGTGCGGTTCCGCGGGAGCCCGGTTCTGAAAAACCGGGCTCCCGCGCTTTTCGTCACAGCCCAAGGGTTGGCGGATTGCGCTGCGGCCGTGCGGCGTTGACCGCCAACCCTTGCGTTGTAACCGCTTTTCAAACGCACC
>JAISML010000024.1 GCA_031276775.1 Eubacteriales Family XIII. Incertae Sedis bacterium
TTCGCTGTTGACCGCAAAGGAAATCCGGATCGCCGGCGTATTTGGCCACCGTTGGCACAACTGGGAACAGGCGCTTGCGTTGCTCGCTTCCGGGAAGTTCGACTTCTCAAAGATCGTCACAAACAGGTATCCGCTTGAGAACTGGCAGCTCGGGTTTGACGAAATGCGTGCGCAAAAGGGTTTGAAGATACTGCTCATTCCGGAGGACTGAAAATGGACAAATACGCGAAACTGTTTTCCCCGTGCGGCATTGCGGGATGCAGGATCAAAAATCGCTTTGCGATGGCTCCGATGGGGCCGCTTGGTCTCGGCGACTCCGAAGGCGGGTTCAACCAACGCGGCGTCGATTATTACGCGGCGCGCGCGAAAGGCGGCGCCGGACTTCTGATCACGGGCGTCACCTTGGTCGATACGGTGATCGAAGACGTCGTCTTTCCGAACACCCCGTGTTCGACATACAATCCGATCCATTTCATGCGCACCGCGCGGGAACTTACGGAGCGGGTCCATGCCTATGACGCGAAGATATTTTTGCAGATGACCGCAGGGTTCGGGCGCGTGGCGATCCCCACGAACCTGGGCGAGTTTCCGCCTGTTTCGGCGTCTTCCGTGCCGCACCGTTGGCTGAAGGATGTGATGTGCCGCCCGCTTGCGGTTTCCGAAATCCAATCGATCGTAAAGTCGTTCGGCGACGGCGCGTACAACGCGCAAAGGGCGGGTTTCGACGGGGTTGAAATCCACGCCGTGCACGAAGGGTATCTCTTGGATCAATTCGCGATTGCGTTTTTCAACGCCCGCGACGACGCATACGGCGGTTCTTTGGAAAACCGGCTCCGGTTTGCGGTTGAGATCGTGCGTGAAATCAAAAGAAGATGCGGCGCGGACTTTCCCGTGTGTCTGCGTTACAGCCTGAAAAGCTTTGTCAAGGACTATAACGACGGGGCGTTGCCCGGGGAGATCTTTGCCGAGAAAGGCCGCGACATCGAAGAGGGGATCGAAGCGGCAAAGGCGCTCGCCGGGGAAGGGTACGACGCCTTGGACGTCGACGTCGGAAGCTATGACGCATGGTGGTGGAGCCATCCTCCGATGTATCAGGAGAAAGGACTCTACCGCGAATACGCGAAGATCGTGAAGGATGCGGTGCATGTGCCCGTCCTGTGCGCCGGCCGCATGGACGAACCGGATATGGCGCTCGCCGCGATAGAAGACGGCGTATGCGATTTCATCGGTCTCGGACGTCCGCTGCTTGCGGATCCGGATTATGTCAACAAGCTCCGGACGGGGCGGCGACGGTTGATCCGACCCTGCCTTTCCTGCCAGGAAGGCTGCATGGGCCGCATCCAGACGTATTCGGCGATCAACTGTGCCGTAAATCCGCAGGCCGCCCGGGAAACGATCGCGCCGATCCTCCCCACAGCCAAGCCCCGCAGAGTCCTGATTGCGGGAGGCGGTCCCGCAGGGTGCGAAGCGGCCCGCGTGCTCAAACTCCGCGGACACGTGCCCGTCCTTTGCGAGAAGACCGGGAACCTTGGCGGCGCTTTGCGCGTCGGCGGCGTTCCGGAGTTTAAAACGGACGATCTCGCGCTTGCGAACTGGTATGAAGAGACGCTCCGGTTTCTTGACGTGGACGTACGTTTGCATACGGAGGTTTCCGCGGACGATGCGCAGGGGTATGACGCGGTGGTGGTCGCGACGGGCGGAAAACCGAAACGGATATCCGTAGGGGACGACGCGCGCGTCCACACGGCCGAGGATGTTCTGCGCGGCGTGAAACCGGCGGGTGCGCGCACCTGTATCCTCGGCGGCGGTCTGGTTGGCTGCGAACTCGCGCTTTGGCTGAGGCGGCGGGGCGCGGAGGTGGCGATCGTCGAAGCGGAATCCACCTTGATGCCTGTCAACAAGCCGCTCTGCAGCGCGAATTGGGAAATGCTCGGGAAACTGCTCGGGCGGGAGAACGTGCGCATCCATACATCTACGCGCGCGCTGTCGTTTGCGAACGGTTCCCTGAAGCTGTCCGACGGCGGCGAAATCCTTTGCGACAGTGTGATTCTCGCGATCGGCTACGCGGAAAACCGCGGGTTGTACGATGCGTTGTCGTCGCGGGTGGACGAACTCTATGTGTTGGGGGACGCAAGAAAGGTATCCAATGTCATGTATGCGATTTGGGATGCCTTTGAGGTTGCCAATTCGATCTGAACGCAAACGTTCACCGCAAAGGGCCGCGGATCCGCCCGCCCCCTGCGGCAAACGCAAACAGCCGCAGGGGGTTTGACCTGCGGCTGTTTTTGTGTGCGTTCACCCGATTTCCGTCGTCAACGATTTTTGAATACGGGTTTTCTCTTTTCGATGAAAGCGGTGACGCCTTCCTGCTTGTCCGCGGTGCCAAAGACGGTTCTTGCCGCCTGGAGTTCCGCGTTCAGACCGGACTCTATCCAGGTGTTGCGTTCGTAATTGATGGCTTTTTTCGCTTCACGCACGGCGACGGGACCGTTCTTGCAGATCTGTTCGGCCAGCGCCCGCGCTTCGTTCATCAACTCGGCCTGCGGATATACGTCCTGCACCAAGCCGATTTGATATGCCTTCTCCGCGGTGATGTGCCGGGCGCTGTAGATCAGTTTTTTCGCTTCGCCCACATTGATCGCTTTGCAGAGACGCTGTGTCCCGCCGTATCCCGGGATGATGCCGAGACTGACTTCGGGCAGCCCCATTTTCGCGTTGTCGGAGGCAAGTCTGATATCGCACGCGAGCGCGAGTTCCAGTCCGCCGCCGAGCGCAACTCCGTTGATTGCCGCTATCACGGGCGTCGGATGATTCTCGATCTTCGCAAATATCCGCTGCCCTTTTTCCGTGAAATCCTCCGCAATGTCGGGCGTCCATTCCGGGAACTCCTTGATGTCGGCGCCGGCCACAAAGGCTTTTTCGCCTGCGCCGGTCAGTATCACGACCCACACATCATTGTTGTCCGCAAGTTCCGTAAACACGTTGCGCAGACCATCCATCACGGCTTTGTTGAGCGGGTTTACCGGGGGTCGGTCCACTGTGACGACGGCGATGTGACCGTCAATCGACAGCTTTACGGGGTCATTGTTCATTGAGCGCCTCCTTTGCGACGTAATTGGCCACGATCATGCGCTGTACCTGATTGGTGCCTTCGTAGATCTGAAGGATCTTGGAATCGCGCATGAAACGTTCGACTTCATTCTCTCTCAGGAATCCTTTGCCGCCGAAAATTTGCACCGCGTCGGTCGAAACCTGCATGGCGACGTCCGTGCAGTACATCTTTGCCATCGCGGCTTCCCTGCTGAAAGGGAGTTTTTGATCGCAGAGCCAGCATGCCTTGAGCAGCATCAGTTTCGCGAGTTCCACTTTGACGCCCATATCCGCGAGCAGGAAAGAGACGCCCTGATTGTCGAAGATCGGTTTCCCGAACTGTTCGCGTTCTTTGGCGTAGCGCGCCGCCATATTCAGTGCCCC
>JAISML010000027.1 GCA_031276775.1 Eubacteriales Family XIII. Incertae Sedis bacterium
TGTGTGGGCCGTCACGCACAAGAATCTCTATACGGAGGAATCGTTCCAAAAAAACAAAGAGGCGGTATAGACGCATATGCGTAAGCGCTTGGGCAGAGCCTGTTTTTCAACCGGCTCTGCCGTTTCATAGCAGTAACAAAGTATTTCATAAAGAGGAGGATGGAATATGCGAGCGTTTGAAAATTTGAGGAGACCGATCACGATCAAAGGGGTCACGTTCCGCAATCGTATCATGGCCGCGCCGGTGGGTTTTGTGTGGCCGGATTTGAATACGGGATTTCCCGACGCCCACACGATTCTGAATCATGAGGATCGGGCCAGAGGCGGTGCGGCGATCGTCACCCTCGGTGAAACGGCCATCAGCCGCCACGGCAGATCGATGCGTCGCACCGACGGCGACATCCTTGTGCCGGATGAGGAACGGCATCTTTCCCCCACGCCGGATTGGCTCAAACTGACCGGCGCGATTCAGCGCCACGGCGCGCAACCCAACATTCAACTGTTTCACTGCGGCGACGCCACGTTTCCGGCATTCATCGACGGACTGAACCCGATCGGACCGATGGGCTATGTGCGCGAGGATGGCGTCACCGTCGAAGCCATGGACGAAGAGATGATGGAACAGGTGGCGGACGATTTTGCCGAAGCGGCTTGGTACGCGAAGTACGCGAACTTTCCGATGGTCATGGTACACGGGGCGCACGGCTGGTTGCTCGCGCAGTTTTTCTCAAAGCTGACGAACCGCAGAACGGATAAGTATGGCGGCAGCCTTGAGAACCGTGCGCGTTTTCCGTTGATGGTCGTGCGGAAAATCCGTGAGCGCTGCGGCGACGATTTCATCATTGAATACCGCATGAGCGGCGACGAACATCTTGACGGCGGATCGACGATGGAGGAAGCGGTGGAATTCGGCAAAATGCTTGAGGAGTACGTGGACATCCTGCATGTCTCGTCGGGTTCCTACTACACATCGCGCCAATACACGTTCCCTACGATTTTCACGCCGCACGGTTGCAACATCCATCTCGCCGAAGCGTTCAAAAAAGGCGGGATCGGGATACCGGTCGCGTCGGTTGGCGCGCTGTGGGATCCGGAACTCTGCGATCGTTACATCGAGGAGGAAAAATGCGACTTTGTCGCGATGAGCCGCGCGATCATCGCCGATCCGATGTTGCCGCGCAAGATATTTTCGGGGCTCAAAGACGATGTGCGTCCGTGTACGCGTTGCATCAACTGCCTCGGAAACAAATACAAGGGGCGCGACGAATGCGACGTCAATCCGATCATGGGCAATGAGATCTATACGATTCGTACGCCGGAAGTGAAAACGAAACGCAAGGTTCTCGTCGTCGGCGGCGGTCCCGGCGGCATGCAGGCGGCCGTCACGGCAGCGGAACGGGGTCATGAAGTCATACTGTGCGAAAAGAGCGACCGGCTCGGCGGCAAGTTGAAGTTCACGGATTTTGATTGCCACAAGGAGGCGCTGTGCCGTTTCAAGAATTGGCTCGTCCGCGAAGTGGGCAAGAACGGCATCGACGTCCGGCTGAACACGGAAGTGACGCCGGCCTTGATTGAAGCGGAACAGCCCTACGCGGTGATCGTCGCGGTCGGAAGCGACAAAGTCGTCCCGCCGATTCCGGGGATGGAGCGGGATCATGTCATGCATGCTTACGATTCTTATTTCGCGCAGGAACGCGTCGGAAAGAATGTGGTGATGATCGGGGGCGGTATGATGGGCGTCGAGGTCGGCTTGCATTTTGCGGATTGCGACCGCGCGGTCACGATCATCGAAATGACGGAGGAACTTGCGAAAGACGCCAATCCCATCCACAAAGCGGCGCTCGAAGAGATGCTCGGGATGAAATGCACCGTGCTTTCCCGTACGACGGTGCTCGGGATCACGGACGGCGGCGTCAGGATACAAAAGGCCGACGGACAGGAGGATTTCATTCCCTGCGACACGATCCTCTACGCGGTCGGCGTCCGTCCGAACCGCGACGCGGTGGAAGCGTTGCGCGCGGCGGACGGATACGGTATGTTCATGTCCGTCGGAGACACGGAATGGGGCAGCCCGTTTACCGCAAAATGCATTCATGACGCGATACACGGCGGCTATTTTGCCGCGATGGACATCATCTGAACACAGGGACGGAGGGAAAAATGCCAAACGAAAAATATCAGCGCCTGTTCAGTCCGATCAAGGTGAAAAACACAATATTCCGCAATCGCATCATGGCGACCCCGACTTCGCTCACGTGGGCCGACGCTTTCACGGGTGCGCCGAACGACAATACGCTGTTCTACTACGAAGACAAAGCGCGCGGCGGCGCGGCGTCCGTGACGCTGTCGGAAACGACGATCAGCCGTACCGACGGGGCGTCCCGCGGCGTCGGGCACTACATCGTTCCTGATCCCGAACGGGGCAACCCGGGACCGCAGCTCATCAAAATCACCGAAGCGATCCGCCGCCACGGCGCCGTGCCGTCCATACAACTGCATCACGCCGGGGACGTAACGTGGCCGATGTTCATCGGCGGGCAGGATCCGTGGGGACCGCAGGAATGGACGCGGCCGGACGGCGTTCACGTACGCGCACTGGATCCGGACGCAATGGAAGAGATCGCGGGGCATTTTGCCGAAGCCGCTTTGACCGCAAAGAAAATCGGTTTTGAAATGGTGCAGATCCACGGTGCGCACGGTTGGTTGCTGGGGCAGTTCCAGTCGGGCGCGACAAACCGCAGGACGGATGAATTCGGCGGCAGTGTGGAAAACCGCGCCCGCTTTCCGCTGATGGTTTTGAAAGCGGTTCGCGAAAAGGTCGGTCCGAACTTTCCTGTCGAGTACCGGATGAGCGGCGATGAGCATTTGGAAGGCGGCATCGTCATTGAGGAAGCTGCGGAATTCGCCGCCATCATACAGGACTTCGTGGACATCATCCACGTGTCGGCGGGATCCTATTACACGGCGCGCGAATATACGTTCCCCGGCTCCTATCAGATCCGAGACACCAACACGCACCTTGCGGCGGCGGTGAAAAAGAATGTCCGCGTTCCCGTCGCGACGGTCGGCGCCCACATGGACGCGGAGATCATGGAAGCCATTCTCGCGGAAGGCAAGGCCGATTTCATCGCGGTCGGCAGGGGGTTCGTCGCGGATCCCGAATTTCCGAACAAGATCGAAGCCGGCCGCGCGGAAGATTGGCGTCCCTGCATCCGTTGCAACAATTGTCTCGGC
>JAISML010000029.1 GCA_031276775.1 Eubacteriales Family XIII. Incertae Sedis bacterium
ACTCGGGGCGGCAGCAATCGGACGAAACGATGAATATATTTTAAAAATTATGAATAAATATACATTCTTCCCTTGCATTGCGCCGATTTTGTGATATACTGAACCGTGTTCATTTTCAAACGGATTACGGCTCGTCAACGCTTAGGGAGGTACAGATCATGAGTGAAAAAATCGTTCTCGCATATTCAGGCGGATTGGATACGTCCATCATTCTCACTTGGTTGAAAGAGAATTACAACGCCGAGATCATCGCCGTATGCTGTGACGTCGGGCAGGATGACGACTTCGGTGCGGTGGAGCGGAAAGCCTACGCCACGGGAGCAAGCAAAGCTTACACCCTGGACCTCAAGGATGAATTTGTTTCCGATTATATATGGCCCACATTGAAAGCGGGCGCCGTATACGAAAACGACTATCTGCTCGGCACTTCCATGGCACGGCCGCTCATGGCGCAAAAACTTGTGGAGATCGCCGAAGCGGAAGGCGCGCAAACCATCGCGCACGGTTGCACAGGCAAAGGCAACGATCAAGTGCGTTTTGAATGCACCATCCACGCCCTCAATCCGAACATCAGGACATTGGCGCCGTGGCGCGTATGGAAATTCAAGTCGAGGGAAGATCTCATCGATTACGCCGAGGCGCACGGCATCCCCATCGAGCAGAGCCGGGAGAAGATCTACAGCCGGGATCAGAACCTCTGGCACATCAGCCATGAAGGCGGCAATCTTGAAAATCCATGGAACGAACACAAAGACGACATCCATGTCATGAGTCTGCCAATCGAACAGGCTCCCGACAAACCCCGATTCATCGACATTGACTTTGAAGCGGGCGTGCCCGTAGCGTTGGACGGGAAAAAGCTTGCGCCCGCAGACATTCTGCGCGCGCTGAACACGTTGGGCGGCGAGCACGGCGTCGGCACAATAGACATCGTGGAGAACCGGTTGGTGGGTATGAAGTCGAGAGGCGTCTATGAAACGCCGGGAGGAACCATACTCTACAAAGCGCATTTCGCCCTCGAAAAGCTGATCCTGGATCGCGAGACCATGTATTACAAAAACCTGATCGCACAAAAATACGCGCAGATCGTCTATGACGGTCAATGGTTCACGCCGCTCCGCGAAGCCTTGGACGCATTCGTAAACGTCACGTCGGAGAACGTCACGGGAACCGTGCGCATGGAACTGTACAAGGGCAATGCCTTGCCCACCGCCACCAAATCCGAGCATTCCCTGTTCAACGAGGATTTTGCCACCTTTGGCGCGGACGAGGTCTACAACCAGAAAGACGCTGAGGGATTCATCAACCTGTTCAGTCTGCCCATGAAGATTCGGGCAATCCAAAACGGTAAGTTGGGGAAGCGCTGATTGGCGTCTTGCCCGCGCCGGCGCAACCGCGCAATCGCACAATCGCACAACACGGCGCTGCAAAGCGCAGGAGGTTTTCATGAAGCTTTGGAACGGCAGATTTTCAAAGGATATGAGCGGCGTTGCGGAAGCATGGGCCGCATCCGTGGAATTTGACAAAAGACTCTATCGCGAGGACATTGCGGGGAGCATCGCACACTGCAGAATGTTGGTCAAACAGAACATCATCTCTGAGGCGGACGCATCCCTCATCGAAGCGGGTCTGCACGGGATATTGAACGATATTGAGGCGGGCTCCGTGACATTTACCCCGGAAACGGAGGACATCCACATGAGCATCGAAGCGCTTCTGACCGAGCGCATCGGAGAAGCGGGGAAACGGCTCCATACCGCGCGCAGCCGAAACGATCAGGTAGCCACGGACACCCGTCTCTACCTGAAAGAAGAGATTCTGCACACGGTAGGCGCGATCAAGAAACTCTGCGATCTCCTGCTCACATTGGCGGAATCGCATACGGAGACCGTCATGCCCGGCTATACGCACCTACAACACGCTCAGCCGGTTTCTTTCGCTTTCCATCTGATGGCCTATTACAACATGTTCGGCCGCGATGCCGAGCGTTTCTGGAATTGCTACGAACGGACGGATTATTTGCCGCTCGGCGCAGGAGCTCTCTCCGGCGTCGGATACGACACGGATCGCGCATTCCTTGCGGATGAACTTGATTTCGCACACATTTGCGACAATGCCATGGACGCGGTGAGCGATCGTGATTTTCTCATCGAATACATCTCGTCCGCATCCATCTGCATGATGCACCTCTCGCGCTTCTGCGAGGAATTGATCCTTTGGAGCAGCGCCGAATTCGCTTTCATCGAGCAGGACGACGCATACAGTACGGGCAGCAGCATCATGCCGCAGAAAAAAAATCCCGACATAGCGGAACTCATCCGCGGGAAGACGGGGCGCGTCTACGGGGATCTCATCACCATCCTCACCGTCATGAAAGGTCTGCCCTTGGCTTACAACAAAGACATGCAGGAGGACAAGTTGCCGCTGTTCGACGCAGTGGATACGCTGAAAGGCTGTCTCGCGATCTTCACGGAGATGCTCGCTTCCGTCAAGGTGCGCAAAGATCGCATGGCGGAGGCGGCAAAGACGGGATTCATGAACGCGACGGACGCCGCCGACTATTTGGCGGCAAAAGGCGTGCCTTTCCGGGAATGCCATGAGATCATCGGCAAATTGGTGCTGCACTGCATTGAAAAAAACACGGTGATCGAAGATCTGACGCTCACGGAACTCCAAACTTTCTCCGATAAATTCGCACAGGACATCCACGAAAAACTTACGCCTTTGGCTTGCATGAATGCGAAGCAATCCGAGGGATCAACTGCCGTACGGCGCGTAAAGGAACAGATCGAACGGGCGAAAAGCGCAAAGCGGCGTTGACGGCGGTCTTGTGAACGGCGCAATGGCTTTCTTTGTTTTTCGCCGTCCGCAACCGATCATTTACCTATCCGCGCTTTCGTCCAAAAGCGTCAAAAGCAGATCCGCTTTTTTGTCGATGCAGACCAAAATATGCGCGTACAGCGCGTCATGGACATCACTTTTGATGCCGGTCGACACCATTTCATTGTAGGCCTGTTCCGTCAAGTCAAAGGGTACGATGGGAAAACCGTTGCGAAACAGTTCGTATTGCAGAGCGACGCGCGCCAGAGCCTCCGTGTGTTCGGAAAACGGATAGACGGCGATGATCCCGTCATGCAGTTCCGCGGCCCGCCTGACACAATCCTCCCCGTAATCCCGCATGAACAGATCCCGAAAAAGCCAATCCAAACCCCGCTCA
>JAISML010000085.1 GCA_031276775.1 Eubacteriales Family XIII. Incertae Sedis bacterium
AGTATAAGAACGATATCGGAAAACGGGCGCGGACAAATACGGAAACCCACCCGGAGCGCGACCCGTCGCACCCGGGCGGGAACCGCAACGACGCGCTCCTGAAAGCGGCGATCCGCAACCTGATTCTCATCCTTTCACCGTTTACGCCCCACATCTGTGAGGAAATGTGGGAGGGGATGGGGCAAGCCGGCTTTGTCTTCGGCCAGGAGTGGCCGTCCTACGATGCGGATATCCTCGCGCGGGACACGGTGGAAATCGTGGTGCAGATCAACGGAAAAGTGAAAGAGAAATTGAGCGTGGCCGGCGGTCTTGGCGCGGAGGAACTGATCGCGGAGGTTGCGGCAAACGAAAAGGTGAGGGCGCTGACGGCGGACAAGACCGTGCTTCGCATGATCGGCGTACCGGACAAATTGGTGAATATCGTCGTCGGCAAAGGATGAGGAGGCCGCCGGCGACGATGAAACGGTAACAGCAGGAAGTATGATTGCCGGAATCCACAGGGACGGCCGGCAGGAAAGAAAGAGGTATCTATTGACGGATAATCAGTACACGCCCCGCGATTTGCGGCGTTCGACGCGGAATGCGCCAAAAGTCGAAAGCGGCGAGGGAAATCCCGGGAAGCACGGCGCGCAGCGCAAAAAAACAGCGAAAACGGGCGGAGAGCCGGGTGCGCCGGGCAATGCGTCCGCCGAAATTGCGGGCGGAAAGCGCGCCGCGCGCAAAAGGGCAACGCACGAAAATCCCGGCGAACGGGAAGCGGGCGCAAAGAACGTGGGCAGAAACAGGCACGAAGCGGCAAAAAGCGGCGGCACGAAATTTGACGCGCACAACAAGAGCGGACGCGGTGCGGCACAGGCGGGCGGCGGAAAGAAAACCGTCTTAGGCGCGGTTGAGGACGCCATCAAAATAACCGGCATCGGCGCGGCGCTCAAAACATCCGATCCGAACAGCCATCTGCTGAAACTCATTCCGCTCGGGGGACTCAACGAGATCGGAAAGAACATGACCGCTTTCGAGTACAAGGACGATATACTCATCGTGGATTGCGGCATGTCGTTCCCTGAGGATGAGATGTTTGGCATCGACATCGTCATTCCCGATTTTGAGTATTTGGAAAAAAACAGCCGGAAAGTGAAGGGTTTGATCCTCACGCACGGCCATGAGGATCACATCGGCGGCATCCCCTATCTGCTGAAAAAGTTGCGGACGCCCATCTACGGCACGAAACTGACGCTCGGTCTTGTGGAGAGCAAGTTGGCGGAACACAGGGTGAATACCGATCTGCACGTGATCAACGCGGGCATGAAATTCAACGTCGGTCCGTTCAGCATCGAGGCGATCAGGGTCACGCATTCCATCGCCGACGCTCTGTGTTTCGCGATTGAAACGCCTGTCGGTCTCATCTTCCACACGGGTGACTTCAAAGTGGACTATACCCCGGTGGACGGGGAACCCATCGATTTTCTGAAGTTGGCCGAGGTGGGACGCAGAGGCGTCCTGCTGATGCTCTCCGACAGCACGAACGCCATACGCAAAGGTTATACGGAATCCGAGCAAAATATGGAAACCGTGATGGAGGACATCTTCCGCAACACCGATTCGCGCATCATCGTCGCCACTTTCGCATCCAACGTCCACAGGATACAGACCATCATCGGCACAGCGGTGAAATTCAACCGCAAGGTGGCGCTTTCCGGTCGCAGTATGCTGAAAGTGCTGGATTTGGCCATGGGTCTCGGTTACATCAAAATACCGAAGAATGTGCTCGTGGATCAAAATGCGATCAAGCACATACCCGACAAGAAACTGGTGCTCATCACCACGGGCAGCCAAGGCGAACCCATGTCGGCGCTCGCGCGCATGGCGGACAAGGATCACAGGAGCGTCACCATCAAAAAAGGAGACAAAATAATATTATCGTCAAGCCCGATTCCGGGCAACGAAAAGACGGTTTCCAATGTCGTGAACAAACTGTTCATGGCCGGGGCGGAGGTGATCTATTCCGATATCGCGGACATCCACGTGTCGGGACACGCTTGCCGGGAAGAATTGAAACTGATGCTTTCCCTCATCAAACCAAAATATTTCATGCCGGTTCACGGCGAGTACAGACATCTGCACGGCCATGCCATGATCGCGGAGGATCTGGGGATTCCCCCGAAACAGATCTTTCTCATGGAGAACGGCCGCGTTCTGGAAATAGGCGACGGCAAGGTCAGCGTATCGAAGCAGACGGTGAACGCGGATCCTGTTTTTGTGGACGGTTTGGGGGTCGGTGACATCGGAACCGTCGTCCTGCAGGATCGCAAACTCTTGTCGGAATCCGGCCTGATCATCGTCGTCGCGACGATCGACGCGCCGACGGGACGGCTCGTGTCGGGTCCGGAAATATTGTCCCGGGGTTTTGTTTATGTACGTGAGAACGAAGGACTCATGGACGAACTGCGCGCCCTCGTTTCCGACAAATTGCACCGGTTCGAACGCAACGGCAAAGGCGATCGAAACAATATGAAAAACGTGGTGCGGGATGAACTGCGGAGCTTCATTTATAAAAAGACAAAGAGAAACCCCGTTATTCTGACGATCTTTATGGAGGCGTAGCATGGCAAACATTCATGACATGGCGAGGGATTTGGCCGCCGCCATCCGCAATTCGGAGGAATACCGGATGTACATCGCCGCAAAGGAGAAAGCTTCGCAGAATCCGGATTTGGCGGACGCGTTGAATGATTTTCGCGAGAAGCAATTTGAACTCCAACGCAAACAATTGGCCGGGGGCGAATTGGGAT
>JAISML010000130.1 GCA_031276775.1 Eubacteriales Family XIII. Incertae Sedis bacterium
CGGCGGCGGCGAGCGGATTGTCCTCCAAAGGTTCGGGCGAGAAAGGAGGCGTCGCTTCGGACGAGAGCGGGGTGATCGAGAGCGTTTCCATTTCAAAATCCGCCTCGAGGAGGAGACGCGTGATCGTTTCGTCCAAGGATTCCGGCGTCATGGGCCGGGCATACGTCCCCTGCGCCCGATCATAGGCCGCCACAGCGTCAAGATACCGTTTTTGTTGCGCATCGGACTGCGTGATGGCGTTGTGATACTGCGCTTTTTTCTCCTCCAACAGCGCCACTTCATCCGCCAAGTCATTGATCTTCGTCAAGGCGGGAATAACGAGGGCGTACATCAGAAACGCGGCGGCGGCGACGACGGCCAGAAGCAAGAGCATCATCCGTTCCCGCTTGGTCCGCGAGGCAAGAAACGCTTTCACGGCGGATTGTTTCACTCCCGTCTTTGGCGGCTGCCCGATCATCGCTTTCACGCGTCCGTCTCCTCCCCGTTCTCCGTTTCGGCTCCTCCGGCGTTTTCATCCGTCGTTGTTCCGTCCTCCTCCGGCGCGGGCCCCGGCGCAACCAACAGGCCGCGCACATGGAAAGTGAATTTTCTGCCCGTGCTTTCGTTGGACGTTACGCTGCCGTCCGCACGGATCGTCGGCGCGCCCGAAACGGTGAAAGACGTGCCGGTGTAGCCTTCGTAAGTCACATCCCCAAAGAGATCGCTTCCCCGCAGTTCCGCGAGGAATATGGGGATGCGCGTCGCGTCGCCGCATTCCGCGGAAAACGAGAACTGACCGCTCATGCCGTCGCATTTCACATCGAACAGCCTGACGCTGTCGCCGGCAAGGGCAAACAGCCGCACCAAATTCTCCCCGGTCAGCTTCGGATATCCGGCAAGATTCGTCGCGGTTCCCTCGATGCGCGTTGCCTGCGCCCGCATCTCCTCCGCCCGGCGACCCACACGGACCGCTTCCGCGTAAGCCGTCTCCGATTCCTCCAAATAGAGCTGCAATTTCTCTTTGCCGTCATTGAATTCGGCCACTTTGAGAAAAAACAGCACGGCGGCCGCCGCGATCAAAAGCAAAACGAAAAGCAAAAGCGCAAGCACCGCCGTCCTCTTCCCGGTTGCGGCCGTTTTGACCTTGTTGCCGTCCATTGCGAGCAGAAGG
The DNA here is from genome assembly GCA_031276775.1 of Eubacteriales Family XIII. Incertae Sedis bacterium. Lineage (GTDB taxonomy): Bacteria > Bacillota > Clostridia > Peptostreptococcales > Anaerovoracaceae > JAISGB01. The sequence goes on from JAISML010000130.1 coordinate 1,151, forward strand.
TTCAGTTCCCGTTTCCTGAGCGTTTTGGCCATGCGCTTACCTCGCCTGTTTCAACAGGTTTCCGATGTTGAAAAGATAATCCCCCGGGTTGAATCCCCCTTTGTCCGCAGCTTTGCCGCCCGTGATCAGACTGTCGCGAAAATTCAATTCCGCGACATCGACGCCGAGATACCCCAATTTCCCCTCCAACTCGGAGAAACGTTCGGACGGGACGCCCGCGAAGTATACGGCAGCAATATCGGCATAGGATCGCTGGCTCTTGCTGAACTGTATCATCGAGGAAAGATTGTTCTCCACTTCCCCGAGCCATTCGGGGGCTTCCGGAGTGTTTATCAGCCTATAACTGTTGGAAATGCGGTATTCCCCACCGTCAAACAGCGTAAGGAACATGTGCCGGCCGTCCATCTGAACAAGGATATAGGTGCGCTCGCGCAGTTGGGGCAGAAAGCGCGCCAGCTTGATCTGGCAGTTGACGCCGATATTGATGCCTTTGAGATCGTACCCCGCCTCGGCAAAGACGGTTTTGTAGGGTCGCAACAATTCCCGCCCCGCGCCGACCGCGAAGATCGTGACGCCGCCCGACGCCGCCTGCGGGTTCAACACCACAAAATCATAGACGCCGTCCTTCTTCCCCTCGCTGTATTGATCGAACTCCCGTTGGACGAATTCCAACACCTTGCTTTCCGAAACGGCCGGCACATCCATGCGCTTCGTCTGAATGCTGTTGTTGTGTATGACCAGCCAGGCGCCTTCTTTGGAGAGTTCGTACTGCCCGTTTACGCCGGCCAAAAAATCCGTCATGATCTTTTCGTCCGTGATGATGCCGTTGATCATGCCGCCGTCGGGCAAAGGTATCTCGGCAAAATCCCGTACATGCACATTCTTGTTGTCCGCATCCCCGACGATGATCTTCAGATGCGTGGGGGAGCAGTATATGGAGTTGGGCATAACCGAATTCTCCTTCGTCGATTGCAGGGCGCGCTTAAAGCCCGCCGCCGATATTTTGATACATTTGATAAATGGGCATCATAACCGAGATCATCACGAACGCCACGACGACCGCCATGACCACGATGAGGATCGGCTCCAACATGGTAACCAACCGTTGGGAAGCCATCTCGGAATCGTAATCGAATTGATCCGCCACCGATTCGAGCATCTGTTCGAGCCGGCCGCTTTCCTCACCGATCAGGATGGTGGAATACAGTTTGGACTCAAAACCGTCGACCTTTCCAAGAGCCTGCGACAAAGTGCGCCCGTTGCCGAGATCGTAGATGACCTCATCGAACTGCTTCTCAATATACTTGTTTCCGATGGTGCCCCTCGCGATATTCAGGGCCTGTATCATGGGAATGCCGCTGACATACAGCGAGGCCATGGTTCTCGCAAAACGCGCCGTATATATGGTGCTGAGCAGCTTTCCCACCTTGGGTCTGATTTTCAGTTTGAACCGATCCAATTTTTGCTTCGGCCCCGGCTGCCTGAACAGGGCGATGAGCGACGCCGCCGCGATGGCGACGCCGACGGTCAATCCGACGAAATGATTTGTGAGAAAGCCGCTGATCGCCAAAACCACTCTCGTCGGCAGAGGCAGCGACATACCCTCAAACATATCGAAGAAAGACGGAAGCACAAACGTGAAGATCACGATCATGACGAGGACGATGAGGACGATGAGGATGATCGGATAGGTGGTCGCACTCTTGATCTTGCTGTCCAACCGATGCTTTTTGTCAAAGGTGTTCGCCATTTTGAGCGCCGTGACATCCATGCGGCCGCTGCTTTCCCCCGCCCGGATCATGCTGATCAAAAGCTCCGGAAAGGCGCGGTCCCGGTGCGCCATCGCCTCGGAAAGAGGCGCGCCCCGTTGCAGATCCTCTATCAGCGCCTCATACACCTTTTTGATATGGGGCTTCGTGTCCCGCCGGGCAATGATCATCATCGCCCGTATCAGGGTGATCCCCGAAGACAGCATCGCGGCAAGCTGCCTGCAAAAATCGGCAAGCTCCGCAGTCTTGAGCTTCGTCTGTCTCTGCACCTTGTCCGTCGCCGTGTGACGCAGCA
>JAISML010000203.1 GCA_031276775.1 Eubacteriales Family XIII. Incertae Sedis bacterium
TCCGATTTCTGCACAAGGTGGCCGCGTAGCGCACGGGAGCGTGATCTGCCGTGAAAGGACATTTTGCCAACAGGTTGACGACATCGAGATCGTCTGCGAAGAGACGCATGAGGAAGTAATTGATCACCTGGTTTCGGTTGTCGAGCGTTTCACAGGTCTTTTGCAGGAGCGTCTGCGTTTCATCGGGGGTCGCGCGCAAATCCTCTTTTAAGATGAAATCATATTCATCCAAGCCTTCCGGAAGTTCCTCCCCGTATTTCTCGTTGAGTTTTGCGTATTGCTGGATCAGCAGAAAGGCTTCCCTTTTCGATATGTCCACCTTCTTTGCGCCCAAGCCCCCGATCATCGCCTGCTCGGCTTCGAGCATGGTGATCGCGTCGTCCCCCGCGAAACTTCGGTAGGATTCGATGCCGACTTCCGTGGTTTCGATATAAAAAAACTGATGAAAATTGTCGGGCGCGTGTCCGCCCCGCCCGCTCCGGACAATGCGCCAATGGATATAGATCACCAGCACACCCATCAGTCTGCTGTCGGTGACAAACGCGCCGATAAATTCATTGTTCGTTCCAATGGGAGTGATGGCAACCCCTCCCACGATGACTTTCAAATTATTTCGATTCATAATCTCCCAAACCGGTGCCGTTTTCAAGTGTCCGCGTCGTTTCATGCCGGCTGCGGCGCACGCGCGCCGATCATTTGGCTGACCGACCGGATCGAACGCAAATCGCACTGTGAATAGCATATTATAAATCGGGGGATTTCACAAGTCCCGAATTGGGGAAACGCTGATTTGCCGCTTTGCGTTTCGGTTCCGAAAAGTACAATCTTTTTCATCTTCGAAAAATGATAATCAAGGCAATGTATGTTGTGGAAGGAGGGTATGAAATGCCGAAAATCGAAGACAAAGTCAAAGGGTTTTACACGGTGGACGACGCGATTGCGTTGGATTACGAAACGACACAGGCGTTGCAGTTCAAACATCTGAACAAGACGCGCACCATACTGGGCGGCAGCAAGTATTTCGTAAAGGCGGACGGAACAAAATTCATCGATCACGAGGGGCGGGAACACCTTGACATGATCGGGGCCGTTGGCGTTGTCACAGTAGGCAACAACAACGAATTTGTTTGGGGCGAATTGGAAAAGGTGTTCCGCAGTAAGCAGTACATGATGGGCGCCGTCGCTTATCACAACATTGCGGCGGCCTTTGCGCACAACATGGCGTTGCTTTCCCCGGGCGGGCAATTGACGAAGATGGGAACGGCCACCGGCGGCGCGGAAGCGATCGAGGGTTCGATCAAACTCGTGAAACTGGCAAGCAGAAACAAACCGGGCAAAGAAAAAATATTGGCCTGCGAAGGCGCTTTTCACGGTAAAACGACGGGAGCCGTGTCGGTCGGCGGCAAGGAAAAGTGGAGAATGTCTCAGCATCCGACCATGGAGATGGTGGACTGGGTTCCCTACGGGGACGCGGAGGCGCTGGAACGGGCGCTCGCGACGGGAAGATATCTCGCGTTCTACACGGAACCGATTCAAGGGGAGGGCGGCATCATCGTGCCCCCCGAAGGTTACCTGAAAAAGGCGCGGGAATTTTGCACCCGGTACGACGTCATCTTCACCGTGGATGAGATCCAGTCGGGGTGCGGTCGCACGGGGCGCATGTGGTGCGTGGATCATGAGAATGTCGTGCCCGACGTCCTCGTCTTCGCAAAAGGCTTTTCCGGCGGATTGGTTCCTTTCGGCGGTTACATTTGCAGGGAAGAAGTCTACGAAGCGGCTTACGGAAGCGCCGAAACCTGTTTTCACCATACCGCCACCTATCAGGAAAACGGTCTGAGCGCCGCGGCGGGAATTGCTTCTTTGGAGTACATCATGGAAAACGATCTGATCGAAGCCGCCGCCGCAAAGGGGGACTATTTTATCGGAAAGCTCAGGGAGCTCCGGGAAAGATATCCCGGCATTATCAGGGAAGTGCGCGGAAAAGGTTTGATGATCGGGATGGAATTTTATGAAATTCCGGATCAGTACAAAGAAGGGTACGGCGACTATTACGCCGATCCCGTCAACAATGACCTTGTGGAGAAATATCGGATTCAGGTGAATCACACGATCAACAATCCTGCCGTGTTTCGGTTCCTGCCTCCGCTGATCGTTGAAAAGGAAGAGATAGATTATACGGTTGAGAGTGTGGAGCTGGCGATCCAAGATGCGATCGAACGCACAAGCCGGTAAAAAACGTTCGAAAGGCGGTCGGGTATCCCCCGGCTGCCGCTTTTTTTCAGGAAAGGGGATGGCATATGGGTGGTACGCAAAGGTTCAACCGCGCCGCTGATCTCGTGATTCGCAACGCGCGCATTCATACGGCGGATCTCACGATCGATGAAATCCGAAACGGAAGGACGGATTTCACAACAATCGAACGTGGATTTGTCGCGATCAAAGGGTCGGAGATTGCAGCCGTTTCCGAAAACGATCCCGCGGAATGGATTGGCGGGAAGACACAGGTGCTCAACGCCGGGGGGCGAACCTTGATACCGGGTCTGATCGACGCGCACACGCACGCGCAATTCGCGGGGGAGGATCTTTTGGGCGTCGATTTGCGCAGCGTCGCGTCGCTTTCCGAACTGCAGCGGGCGGTTGCGGAAAAGATCGCGGAGACGCCGCCCGGGAAGTTCGTGCAGGGGAAGTACTGGAACGAACTGCTCTGGGACAGCCCTTCTTTGCCGCTGAAAGGCGATTTGGACGCGATCGCGCCGAACCACCCCGTTTTTTTGATGCGCACCTGTTACCATGTCGCCTGCGTGAATTCAAAAGCGCTGGAACTTGCGGGCGTCACAAAGGATACGCCCGATCCGCTCGGCGGCGGGATCGGCAGGGACGGAACGAGCAGTATTTCCAGCGTT
>JAISML010000223.1 GCA_031276775.1 Eubacteriales Family XIII. Incertae Sedis bacterium
GCGCAAATTTTATCATCGATCTGATCTATGGGTTGGTGGACCCCCGTATTCGCGTTGCGGACGGGAGGCGGCGCGGATGAGAAATATCGAACGTTCCATCATGGACAGGGATTTTGTCCGATTGCCGGAGGCGGGACGGTTTGCCCATGTCATCGTTCGCCCGAGCGTAAGCTATTGGGAAGATGTGTTCCGAAGGCTCGGAACGGACAAGGTTGCGCTTGCAAGCGGCGTCGTGATTGCAGTCATAAGTGCGCTCTCGGTGTTGGTTCCGCTGTTTTGCAAATATGATTACGACGCGACGGATTTGCTGCACATCAATCAATTTCCGAATGCGCAGCACTGGTTTGGCACGGATGCGGTGGGGCGCGATCTCTGGGCGCGCGTATGGGTCGGCGCGCGGGTATCGCTGTTCATCGGCGTCGGAGGCGCCATCGTGCCGCAACTCGTCGGTATTTTTCTGGGCGGCGTTTCCGGCTATTTCGGCGGATGGATCGACATGCTGATCATGCGCGTCATCGATGTGGGCGTTTGCATTCCCTCCTTGGTGTATGTCACGTTGATCATGCTGTTTATGGGTTCCGGACCGACGGCGATCATCATCGCGATTGCGATGACTTGCTGGATGGACTCCGCGCGGGTGGTGCGCGGCAGGATGTTGCAATTTAAAAACCGGGAATTTGTGATTTCCGCGCGCACCTTGGGCGCTTCGTCGTTTCGCATCATCTTTCGCCACATCCTTCCCAACATCCTGGGGCAGCAGGTGGTCAGCATTACTTCGGCGATTCCGACGGCTGTTTTCTTGGAGGCTTACCTTTCGTTCATCGGTCTTGGTATTCAGTCGCCGATGACCTCTTGGGGGCAACTGTGCCAAGCGGGATCGGGCTATTATCGCCTGTATCCTTATCAACTGTTCATTCCGGGGGCTTTTATCAGCGTCACGATCATGGCATTTTACTTGTTCGGGAATTGCTTGAGGGATGCTTTGGATCCGCATTTGAGGGATTGAGTGGGGAACATTGTGAGAGAACACTTGTTGGAGGTTCGGGACTTGCGCGTGTCTTTTGACACCCATGCCGGTGAAATACAGGCTGTGCGAGGCGTCAGCTTCCATTTGGACGAGAAAGAGACGCTCGCCATCGTGGGAGAATCCGGTTGCGGAAAATCCGTTACGGTGCAGACGATCATGAAGCTGATCTCCGTTCCTTACGCGCGCTTGAAATCCGGCGTCATTCTATACCGAGGGAAAGATGTCGGACATCTTTCGGACAAGGAGATGGAATCCTATCGCGGTCGGGAATTCTCCATGATATTTCAGGATTCCATGTCCGGCTTGAATCCAACCATGCGCGTCGGAACCCAAATTCGCGAAAGCGTTATGCAGCGCCGGGACATTTCACGGGAGGGAGCCGGGAAACGCGCGATGGAGATGCTTGCGCAAGTCGGTCTTCCAAATCCGGAACGGATTTACCGGCGTTATGCGCATACCATGTCCGGAGGGCAACGCCAACGTGTCATGATTGCCATGGCGCTGTCCTGCAACCCGAAAATTCTGTTTGCGGATGAACCCACCACCGCGTTGGACGTCACGTTGCAAGCGCAGATATTGGATCTGCTGAATGAGTTGAAAGGGCGCTTCGGCGTGGCGACGGTTTTGATCACCCACGACTTGGGCGTGGTGGCGAAGATGGCGGATCGGATTGCGGTCATGTACGCCGGGAAAGTGGTGGAATACGGTGACGCCGAACAGATATTTTACCGACCGTCACATCCGTACACGTGGGGACTGCTCAGCGCCATGCCGAATCTGAAACAACCCCGGAAAAGCGAGTTGTACACGATCGTCGGCATGCCGCCGGATCTCTTTGCGCCACCGCCGGGGTGCGCTTTCACGGCTCGTTGCTCTTACGCCATGGAGGTATGCCGCAAAGAAGAACCGCCGGAATTTTTCTGCGGGGAGGGTCACGCGTCCGCTTGTTGGCTCTTGGACGAACGCGCCGAAGAAGCGCTGCCGCCACCCGGCATTCCAAGACTCGTTCGGGAGGAATCCGTAAATGGACGGTAAGTTCGTGGAGGTATCCAATCTGAAAAAGTACTTTCATGTCGGGAAGCGGCAGATTTTAAAAGCGGTGGACGATGTGTCTTTTTCCATCGAGCGCGGGAGTACGCTCGGATTGGTGGGGGAATCCGGTTGCGGCAAGACGACGGTGGGGCGTCATCTTTGCCGAATTTATGAACCTGATGAAGGCGCGATCCGCATCGACGGTCGGGACATCAGTCATATCAGTCAAAGGCAGTGCAGGGAATTGGCGAAGAAAGTTCAGATGATCTTCCAAGACCCTTATGCTTCCTTGAATTCTTTTTTTACCGTCGGAGAAATCATAGGCGAAGCGTTTACGATACACAAGATGTTTCGGAGTGTGAAAGAACGCCGGGATCGGATACGGGAGTTGTTGGAAATCGTCGGGTTGAGCGCGGAGCACGCCAATCGCTTCCCGCATGAATTTTCGGGCGGGCAACGGCAGAGAATCGGCATTGCCCGCGCCTTGGCGCTCAGCCCGGAGTTGATCGTTTGCGATGAGGCCATATCGGCTTTGGATGTGTCCATTCAGGCGCAGATTGTCAATATGTTGATCGAATTTCAACGTACGATGAACCTGACGTATCTGTTCATCGCCCATGATCTGTCCATGGTTCGGCATATTGCCGACGATACGGCCGTCATGTATCTGGGCGCCTTGGTGGAATACGGCGCAACCGACGCCGTGTACGGGCATCCCGCGCATCCGTACACGAAAGGGTTGCTCTCCGCAGTGCCGACGCCGGATCCTGTTTACGAGAGATCCCATCGAAGAATTGTGATGGAGGGGGAAGTGTCCGATCCCATCAATCCGGAGCCCGGTTGCCGCTTTTACGCAAGATGCCGTGAGGCTGAAAAACTCTGCGGCGAGGTGGCGCCGCCCTTGAAAAAGATAGGGGGGAATCACATGGTGGCTTGCCATGCATGCAAGGAAAAAGAAGGGGAGAGATCGACATGACAACAAGAGAAATGGTTCAAATTGCGCTGGATCTTGCCGGTCTGAGCGAACTGCCGCAGGATTCCTCCGTTTCGGTGGAAAGCGATTCCGTCACCAATGTACTCGCCGGCGTCGATATGGGCGTATCCGAACTGCTGCTGGCGCGCGCGTTGGGTTATGACTGTGTCGTGCGTCATCACAATATGGTTCCGGCGCTCGGTCGTCTGGGGGATTTGGTGACGCGGAGCCATTGCGAAAAAATGATGAAGCACAACATACCGGCGAACATCGCGCAGAAGCTCTTGGCGCGCAGGAAGCAAGAAACGACGATCCTGTTTCACGGGACAAATCTGGACGGCGCTCCCTCCTGTGCGCGATTGCTTCGGATGCCCTATCTCGGGCTGCACACGCCCGCCGATCTTTTGGGGGAGCGAACGGTGGAAGCGAAAGTGGAGGCGTTGTATCGTCGGAAAGAAAACCCGACCGTGCAGGATATCATGGACTGTTTGCTGACCATTCGGGAATACGCGCAGGCGCCGGCGGGGCAGGAACCGCAGATTTGGGTGGGGGAAGCGGGCAGTTGCGCCGGCAAAGCCTTGGTGGAATTTGCGGGCGGTTTGGGTTTGGAAACAGATGAGTACAAAGCGTACATCGATGCGGGAATCGGCACGTTCATCTGTATGCACGCGGACAAAGCCGTTGTCGAAGCCTTGAAAGAAGACAATCGTTGCAATGTCCTGGTGATGGGGCACATGTCCAGTGACTCCATCGGCATGAACCGGATTTTGGATGCTTGGGAAGACGCCGGTCTGCGAACGACGCGCATCGGGGGTCTCGTGGCGCCGTCCGCCGAGTGCAACAGTCCGGATCTCGCGCGGTGACGCGCAAAGGTGAATCGCGCAAAGGTGAATTGCGCAAAGGTGAATTGCGCAAGGACGAATCGCGCAAGGTGAATTGTGCAAGCGGAGGGGTTGGCGATGACGGATATTTTGATTCAAAACGGTACGATTGCGGACGGAACGGGCGCGCCTTCCGTCCGTTCGGATCTGCTTGTGTCCGGAGACAAAATCCGTCGGGTGGCTCCGCGCATATCCGCGCCCGGAGCGGTTGTCATCGACGCGACCGGGAAACTGATCGCGCCGGGTTTTATCAACATGCATTCCCACGCGGACTGTTCGGTCGTCATGTATCCGGATATGGAGAGTACGCTGGGACAGGGGATCACCACGGAATTTGCCGGTCATTGCGGTCTGAGCGCAGCGCCTGCGGACCGCTATTGGCTCTATACCTTTCCGGAAAAACGCGCTTTCGCGCGCGTGGATCCGGAAGCGCTTGACGATACGAATCCCTATGAAACAAAAGTGATTCCCACTGAGGTATTCCGCAAACCGTTTCATGAAGTGTACGGGGAGCAATTGGATTGGTCGACTTACGGAGAATATCTCGCGCATCTGCGCAGGACGGGGATCGGCGCAAATCTGGCGCCGGTGGTGGGGCACGGATCCATCCGCCTTCAGGCGATGGGTACGGAGTTTCGACGCGAAGCGACACAAACCGAAATACGCAACATGGAGGAATACCTGCTTGAAGCGTTGATGAGCGGAGCGTTCGGGCTGAGTTTCGGACTCGACTATGCGCCGGGAATGTATGCCTCGAGAGAGGAACTGTTGCGCCTAATGAAGCTCGTTGCCGCCAAAGGAGGGCTCGTGACCGCGCATACGCGCTCCGCGGCCCACCCCGCTTGCAAGCGAAAGAAACCGCGAAGCGAGGCGGAGGGTCTGCTCGAATTTCTGGAACTGGGAAAAGAGAGCGGCGCGCGGTTGCACATCAGCCACATCCGATCCGCTTGTCCGGGGACGCCGACAGACGATGCGTCGGCGCGTGACGCGGTCATGCGAACTTTGCGGCTTTTGGAGCGTTTTCGACGGGAAGGGGTATCCGTCACATGGGACGTGATTCCCAAATACGCATTCGGTCCTTTCCATTATCCGATGGTTGCGTCCTTGTTTCAACCTTATGTGAGAGACTGCGGAGGATGCAAGGCTTTTTCGGAAAAACTGCTTGAGGACGACGGTTACGCTCAGGGGATCGCGCGTGAAATAAAAGCGGGGAAGCGCCCGTCCCGGGGGATTTTCACGAGCTTTCATCCAAATGACAATCCCGGCTGGGATACGCAATATCGGTTTACCCGGACGATGCGCGGCGCGTGGACGGGCAAAACCCCGCGGGAAGCGGCAGGCGGACAAGATAGTGTGGATTTTTTGCTGGATCTGCTGAAACAGGATCCGTACGCTGCGATGATTTCGCTGAAACTCCGCCCGGAGCATACGCCGGAGCGGGATTGCTTTGCGGAACAGCCGGACGCCACGATCGGCCTGGATACTTGGAGTTTGAATTACGACGCCGTTTTTTCGGAAGGAGACATGCCTTTGGAATGCGGATCGCCCGCGACCTATACGGGGTTTCCGGTGTTTTTGGAAACCATGCGCAATCGACCGATCGAACAAACGATCCAAAAGCTCACGAGCAATGCCGCGACTGCGTTGGGATTGACCGACAGGGGCTTCGTAAAGGAAGGCATGATCGCGGACTTGCTTGTGATCGCACGGGATGCGTTTTCCGCGCGGGAAAACCTTGCGGATCCGAGGCACGGTCCGCAGGGACTCGATTATGTGATCGTGGGCGGCAAGGTCGCGGTCGATCACGGCATCCGCACACATGTGCGAAACGGCGTGATTTTAAGGCGTTGCGCGTAATCGGCATACGGAGAAAAGGGATGAACGACAATATGACATTTGATTTCCGAACAATCGCGGATTCCATTGATTTCGGATACGGCACCAATTATCGCGAAGAACATACGGTTATGGCCGGCGCGCAATTGCATGTGAAAACAGCGCCTTGCGTCATCGACGCGTTGACGCGTTTTGTCCGGACCGGTCTGTATGGTTGGACAGCCTCCGATGATGAACTTTATCTCCGGAAAACGACGGAATGGATGCGCCGTGTCCGCAATTTTCGGATACGATCCGACTGGATCGTGCCCTCCTACGGTATTTTACAGGCCATGTGCACCTCGATTCGCGCGTTTACCGAATCCGGGGACGGCGTCATCATACAGCAACCGGTGTATTTGCTGTATGCCAAGGCGATCGTCAATTGCGGCAGACGAATCGTGGACAACGGTCTGACCATTGCGAAAGGCGTCTATCGTATGGATTTTTCGGATCTGGAAGAAAAAATGAGTTGTTCGAACAATAAACTGATGTTGCTTTGCAATCCGCACAACCCGATTATGGATGTCTGGGATCGCGAAGATTTGTTGCGGATCGCCGCTCTGGCGAAAAAGCACAATGTGCTTGTGGTCGCCGATGAAATCTTTGCGGAGCATGTTCCGGCGCCGGGACAGATGACGCCTTACGGAAACCTCGCCGACGCGCGGGACAACTGCATTGTCTGCACAAGTCTCGGCAAAGCGTTCAACTTCACCGGAACCGGTCACAGCAACATCATCATTCCGGACGCCGATATCCGCAAAACCTATATCAAACAGCGGGACGCCGATCATTACGGAAGTTTGAATCCTTTCATGCGCACCGCCTTGCTTGCCGCGTACAGCGAAGACGGCAAAGCATGGATCGATGCCTTGCTTGATCTGGGACGGCGCAATCAGGCGCTCGTCGAGACTTTTCTCGAGGAAACAGCGCCCGAAGCGCGCATTTGCAGACACAGGGCAGGAACTTTGCTGTGGATCGATTACCGTGCTTCGGGGATCGATGAGAGGAAGTTGGAAAACGTCCTGCGCGCCGCCGGCGTCGAAGCGGATCTCGGCAGCAAATACGGATTGAACGGAACGGGTTTCCTGCGGATACAGATCGGCATTCCGCGGCACGAGTTGGAACGTGCATTGGAACGTCTGAGACGCGTGATCGAAATGGAAACCGCAGCGAGACGCTGACATTTTTGCAGAGCGCCCCGCCTTGCATTCGCTGCGGCTTTGCGGTATGATAATCAATAGCAGGGTTCGTGATTCCTACCGATTGCGGGACGTTTTCGGAATCGGCGCGACCTGTTTCGGAGCGGACGGTTGCGGGGGGTTGTGCCCCGCGCAGATAGCGGAGGATGAATGGAACCACTGTTTTTTGTCCCATTCTT
>JAISML010000010.1 GCA_031276775.1 Eubacteriales Family XIII. Incertae Sedis bacterium
ACGGGGAAACATCCTCCTTTCTCCGGCAAAGCGGCGGAATATCCACCGAAAACACATTGATGCGGTAGAACAGATCGGCGCGGAACCGGTGGGCGTTGACAAGGGCGTACAGATTTTCGTTGGACGCGCACACCAACCGGAATTGGATGTCGCGGGATTCCACGCCCCCGACGCGCGTCACCTGTTTGGTCTCCAAAACGCGCAACAGTTTCGCCTGCACGGTCGGAAGCATGGAATTGATCTCATCCAAAAAGAGCGTGCCTCCCGTCGCCGTTTCGATGAGTCCTTTCTTCCCTTTTCCCGAAGCGCCGGTGAAAGCGCCCGTTTCATAGCCGAAAAGTTCCGATTCCATCAGGCTTTCCGGAAGCGCGGCGCAATTGAGAATGATCAGCGGACCGTGGCGGTAATTGCTCAGCCGGTGAATGCGTTTGGCGATGATCTCTTTCCCCGAACCCGAAGGACCGGTGACCAAGATCGAGGCGTCCGTCCGCGCGACGATATCCACCATGACGAGCAGTCTCTTCATCTCGTAGCTTGCGGCGATGATGTCGTCCGCTTTGACGGCATTCACTTCGTCGTTGCGGAACAGATGCTTGTTGAGCGCGCCCTTTTGCGTGTACTCATAGATTTGATCGACCGTCTCCTGGCGGAAGATGATATATTCGACGTTGCCCTTCTTGTCAAAAATCGGCATGCCGGTCGTCAGGGTATCGTACACGCGGTTCAGATGTTTGTCCACGATGGAGATGACCGAGATCACCTTCTGTTTTTTTTCCATGACCTGTTCCCACGCGCTGGTGGTCAGATAACCCAATTCTTTCAGTTTCGGTACGGACATGTCGTCGAAAAATGTCTTGTCCTTGCATACCGTATTGCAATACGCCCGGTTGACGTAAAGATAATTTCCCTGCGCGTCCAAGATGAAAATCCCGATCGGGATGTGCTCCATCGCCTCATAAAACAATTTCGGATCCATAACGCACCTCCACAGTCCCATTATAACGAATGTTTGCGACATTGCAAATTATTTTATGCAACTTCGCGAATATTCGCGCGATCGCGAAACCGCCATCCGGCCGCATTCCGCCCCCGCGCGTTCCGGGTCCGCGATCGCGCGCGCCGCGCCCGGGCGATCGTCCTTGGCATATTGTTTGCTATTCATTGCATCGACATCGCACGGCGCCGGCAAACATCGAAAACATCGAGGAGGAGGTATCACATGAAGACAGCGCAATTGAATTCAACCGCAAGACTGTCGTGGCCGCAACGGTTCTGCTACGGTTTGGGGCAGGGCGGCGGCGGCATCATCTACACGTTGGGCACGACGTTTCTGCTCGTCTACTACACCAACGTGGTGCACATCGATCCGGCGGTCTCCGCTTCCATCATCGCCGTGTCCAAACTGCTGGACGGTCTCTCCGACCTGCTGATGGGATACATCGTCGATCGCACGAACAGCCGGTTCGGCAAGGCACGGCCCTGGCTGCTCCGCTTTGTCCTGCCGGCTATGGTTTGCATGTTTGCGACCTTTTCCGTTCCCGCCGGTCTGGCGGGCACGGCGCAGATCGTCTATGTCTTTGTCAGCTACAACTTGCTCACCACGGTATGTTTCACCGCAGTCACGGTCTCCTACAATTCCCTGAACTCTTTGATCACCACCGACCAGTACGAACGCGGCATCAACAATGTGCTCGGCATGACGTTCAACACCGTCGCCATGTTGGCGCTCAACATGGTGATGCTGAAGCTCTGCACGTTCTTCGGCGGCGGGGAACTTTATTCGGGCAAAGGCTGGAGCGTCACCGTCGGCATTCTCTGCCTGATCTACGGCGTCTGCATCATGGTCACTTTCCTGTTCTGCAAGGAAATGGAAGTTGGCGACAAGGGCGCGCGCACGGAACCCGAAGTGAAAAAGGCGAAGCTCAAGACGGTTCGGATCATCGGCATGCTGGTCACAAACAAGTACTGGGTGGAATATGTGCTGGCGCTCGTTTCGGTCACGATTTGCAGCGGCATCGTCATGGGTTCCGCCCTGTTTTACGCGCAGTACGTGTTGGACGACGTGTACAGCTATCCGACGCTCTCCACCGCCCTGTATCTCTCCATGTTCGTGGGCGTCATCATCACATCGGTGTTCATCAAGAAAATCGGGAAACGCAACACCGCCATCATCGGCTGCATCATTTTGATCGTGGGAACGGTGGCGGTCGGCATACTCCCCGCCTCCGTCAACAACACCCTGCTCACGATGATCCTGCGCGGCCTGGGCGTGGGTTTCCCCAGCGCGATCGGCAATGCCATGCTGCAGGACAGCCTCACCTACGGCAAATGGAAGACCGGCGTCCACATCGTCGGCATGGGCAACGCGGCCAGTTCGTTCGTGCAAAAACTCAGCAGCGGGCTGAGCGTCGCCGTCATCGGATGGGTGCTCTCGTTGGGAGGTTTTGATTCCAACCAAGCCGTCCAATCCGCCGGCGCGCAGGGAGCCATCACCGCGCTGTTTGTCTGGATTCCGCTCATCTTTGTCGTGGCGGCGCTGCTCTGCTTCATCGCCTATCGCTTGGACAAGGAATACGCGGGCTACATCGCCGACATGAACGAAGGGAAATACGGACCCAAGGCCATCGTCGTCCCGGATGAGACGGACGGCGCGGAAGCAAAACTTTCCGATCAGTGAAAGAAAGGGGACGGACGTCAATGCGAATCGCGATACTTGGATGCGGCGCCATGGGCACGGCGCTCGGCGCATATTTGAGCAAGAGCCCGTATGAGGTGGATCTGATCGACAGCTATGCGGCGCATGTGAAGGCGCTGAACGAAAACGGCGCGCAGATCTCGGGTACCGTCCGTCTGACGGCGCCCGTACATGCCATAACGCCGGATCGGATGCAGGGCGCGTACGACTTGGTCTTTCTCTTCACAAAGTCCACGGCCAACGAAGTCGTCCTCCCCCAACTCTTGCCGCATCTGCACGAAAACGGAACGGTGTGCACCCTGCAAAACGGCGTACCTGAGCCGTTCGTCGCCCGCACCGCGGGCGAACGCCGGACAGTGGGCGGCACAGTCCTCTGGAGCGCCACGTTTTTGGGACCCGGCAGGTCGGAGCTCACGCAAAACCTGGACAATCTGGATCACTATTTCGAGATCGGAGAGATCGGAGGCGGCGACACCCCGCGGATTCATCGCGTGGCCGACGTTTTGGGGTACATGGGACCTGCCGGGATCACCGCGAATCTGATGGCCTCCCGTTGGGGAAAATTGGTCAACAATGCGTGCATGAGCGGTATGTCTGCGGTCTGCGGCGCCACTTTCGGGCAGATCCTCGCACACCCGAAAGCGGCGGCCTGCGTGAGCTATTTGGGCAGGGAAGTCAAACGGTGCTGCGAAGCGCAGGGGTATGAGATGCCGACCTTGGCCTTGGGCTTCTCCCCTGCGTCGTTGGATCTGAACGATCTGCGGCAACTCAACGAAAATCGCCGAATGTTTGCGGATATGTACCGGGTGGCGCTCTCCGCCAAAGCCAGCATGATGCAGGATCTGGAAAAGGGACTTGCCACCGAAGTCCGCATGATCAACGGCTATGTTTCCCAAGTCGGCCGGACGCATGACGTGAAAACGCCGTTCAATGATACGGTGGTGCGCGTCGTCGAGTCGATCGAACGCGGGGAACGCACGATGTCCCCGGACAACCTCGCTTTCTTCGACGACGCGTGGTTCGATTACGGATACGGAGAAGCATGAACAATGCGGCGGACGGGCAATCTTTCACGACGGATGCCGTCGCCGTCCGGAACGGATTTTCGCAAAGCAATGCGCGGATTCACAACAGCGGGAAACACGGAAAGGAATGGAAATGAAACACATTTGGAAACAACATTACAAGGAACGGTCGATCTCGGCCGATGAGGCCGCCGCCAAGATCAAATCGGGCGACATGATCGTCTACGGTCACGCGTGCGCCCAGCCCAAAGCTTTGATGGACGCGTTGCTCAAGCGAAAGGACGAATTGCGCAATGTCGGCATCGCCTACGGTTTCACAATCAACGAAGCGCCTTTCTGCGATCCCGTCTACGAGGGTTCTTTCCGGGTGCATTCCGTGTTCAACAGCGCCGGGAACCGGCAGGCGCAATGGGAGGGGCGCGCGGATCTTACGCCCGTCAACATGTCGGACGTGGATCGATTCTTCGGCCGCAAACTGCCGGTCGACGTGCTGTTTGTCCAATGTACGCCTCCGGACAGCCACGGCAACGTCAGTCTCGGCATCAGCTGCGATTATACCCGCGGTTGCGTGGAACTCGCGGGGCTGACCATCGCCCAGGTGAATGAAAACATGCCTTGGATTTACGGGGATACGGTCATTCCTGCGGAGAAGATCGACTATTTTGTGGAGGCTGCCGAAGCGTTGCCCGAAATACCGCAGCCGTCCGCCATTTCAGAGGTGGACAGAGCCATCGCCGGCAACGTTGCCTCGCTGATCAACGACGGCGACACGATACAGGCCGGCGTCGGTTCCGTGCCGGACACCATTCTGTCCCTGCTGGAAAACCACAAAAACATCGGCATCCACACGGAACTTGCGTCGACGGGCGTCATGCAGCTGATCGAAAAAGGGGTCGTCACCAACGCGCGCAAGACACTGGACGCCGGCAAGGTCGTCTGCACCATCCTGGGCGGCACGAACGAATTCTATGAGTACATCGACGACAACCCCATCTTTGAAATGCGCAGATGCAGCTACACGAACAGTCCCCTGGTCATCGCCCGGCAAAAGAACATATGCGCGATCAACAGCGCGCTCGAAGTGGATCTGTACGGACAGGTGTGCGCGGATATGATGGGGTACCGGCATTTTTCGGGCGTCGGCGGGCAGTTGGACTTCCTGAGGGGCGCGGCCATGGCCGAAGGAGGAAAATCTTTCATCTGTCTGCCGTCCACCGCGAAGAAAGGCGCCGTATCGCGGATCGTCCCCCTGCTGACGGAAGGAGCGGCCGTGACGGACACGCGGTTTGACGTGATGTATGTCGTAACGGAACACGGGATCGCGGATCTTTGGGGCAAAACGGTCGCACAGCGGGCGAAAGAGTTGATCGGGATCGCCGATCCGAAATTCCGGGAGGATTTGGAGAGAGCGTTCGCGGAAAAGATGAAAAAAACGCTCTGACAAACGCGGCAAAACGGAAAAAGAGGAACCGGTATGATAAAAAAGATCAATCACGTCGGCATCGTCGTCCACGATCTTGAAGACGCTGTTGCGCGTTACAAAAAATTGGGGTTTGCGATCGATCGCATCGAAACGATGCCCGATTTCGCATGCAGGATGGCTTTTCTCCCCTGCGGGGAATCCCTGATCGAGCTGATCCAGCCCGATGAGCCGGGACACAGCGAAGGCTTGCACCACATTTGCTACGAGGTGGACGACATCGTGCAAGCTTTTGAAACCGTCGGCGCGCGTCTGCCCGTCCGGGATCCGGCGCCGCGCGCCGGCGCCGGACGCACGAAGGTGTTTTTCATGGAACCTGCGGATCTGTGCGGCGTTGAGACGGAATTTGCGGAAATGCCCAAAACGTAGAGGCGCCTGTATCCGCAGGCTGGGCGCAGGGCAAAACGTGCCGTCCGACGGGCGGGCGCGCCCAAAGAGCGTCGGCGCAACACGTGACGCAACGTGAATGGAGGTAGCATGAATGAACAAAGATGACATTGTCATGATCGGTTCCGCGCGAACGCCGTTCGGCAAATACGGCGGTTCGTTGAAAGACGAAGACGTTTACAATTTGGGCGCAATCGCCATAAAAGAAGTCGTGCGGCGCGCGAAGATCGAACCTGCGCAGGTGACGGAAATCTTTTGGGGCATGGGGGACACGGCCGGCTGCAAGGATGTTGTCACCCCGATTGCGGCAAGGCAAAGCCTGTTGCTTGCGGGACTGCCGGTTGAGACCAATTCCTGTTCCATCGACAAAGCCTGCGTTTCCGGTACTTCTGCCATCATCTACGCAGCGCGCGGACTCAAGCTCGGAGAGTCCAAACTCTCCATCGCCGGCGGCGCGCAGAGCTTCAGCAAAGTGCCGTACATCCTGAGGGATGTGCGATTCAACAAACGGATCGGCAACCACTTGCTGGAGGATCCGCTTTTTGAAGCCGGCTACAAGGACTACAACCCCGTTTCCGTCGACGCGGGCAACCGTGCGACCGCCAACGGGATCACGCGGGAGATGCAGGACAGATGGGCGGTGCAGAGCCATGAACGCTATGGCGCGGCTCTCGCGCAAAACAAATTCGCCGACGAGATCATCCCCTACGCCCGCGTCGTCAAAAAAGGCGAAGCGCCGGACTTCCTGGCCTACGACGAACAGTACCGCAAGGACATCACCTACGAAAAGGTGGGCAAACTGCCCACCATATACGGCAGCG
>JAISML010000012.1 GCA_031276775.1 Eubacteriales Family XIII. Incertae Sedis bacterium
GGCAGAGCGTACTTTCGGATGTTCGAGAGCAGGTTGTCCACCACCCGCCACAGGAGCCGGCTGTCCGCAAACACACAACAGCTCTTCCCGTTTACGATAATTTCCAATTCCGCGGCGGCGAAGCCTTCCGCCATTTCGGCGATTTCCTGATTCAGGAGCGCGAGCAGATCGAGCCTCTCCCTGCGCACGGGCATGGTTCCGCTGGACGCTTTCGCCGCGTCGAAGAGATCGTCGGTGAGTTTTTGTAGCCTCCGACCTTTCTCATCGATGATATCCAAATAACCGCTCGCGTTTTTGCTCCGGAGTCCTTCCTTTTTGAGCAGGTCGGTATAGGTGATGATGGAGGTAAGCGGCGTTTTGAGGTCGTGGCTCACGTTCGAGATGAGATCCGTCTTGAGCCTTTGATTCTTCAACTCGTTCTGCACGGCGATGTTCGCCGCGGATCCTATCGCGTTGACGCGCCGCGCAAGCTCGTCAAACTCGGAGCGCGCCGTCTCCTCCACCGGTATGCGCCAAAGCAGGTTGCCGCGCGAAATCTCCCCGATCCCCCGTTGCAATCTGTCGTACTTCCTGACTCTTTGATGGGCAAACAAAAGAGACAGCGCAAAGACGGAAGCCAGGGGCAACAGGACAAAGGGACCGGAATGGACGCCGGCATAGGGGAGAAGCATGCCGCAGAACGCGGACGCGCAGCACAGCAGTCCCACGAGCAACAGGGTCTTTGCGAAAGGGTTGCGCCCGTCAAAACCGGATTTAACGGTGCGCAAAAGCGCCACGACGGCTCTGCGCAGGAGGGAAAGCGTCAGCCAAACGAGCGACCGTTTGGGAAGCAAGCCGCTTTTGATCAGCCTGACGATCGATAGGAAGAACCAGAGAAGGATTGCCGCGCACAGTGCGATCAACCCCGTGAAAGCGATAAAATACAGTAAGGTGTTCCCCTTTGAAAAATCAAATCCGTGATCCCGGAGGACTGCGCGCAGACCTCCTTCAAACTCCCTTCCCGCATTTGCGGACACAAACAGCACGAAGAAGATCAACACCGCCTGCAACTCCGCAAAGATCCTGTCGAGCGCATACAAACGCCTTGTACCGTCCGCGCCTTTTCGACCCGTTGCGGCGGAGAGCCAAATCAGAAGGATCAGAACCGCCGCCATCATGCACAGCGCCGGGATGAAATGTTGCCGGACAGATGTTCTCATCTGCGTCATCGCTTCCGTTCGGGAAGCGATGGTTTCCCGCCCATACGCGAGGAATACGGACATATCCTCGGACAATCCGTCCCGGTCCCAAACGCCCTCGGGGGTTTCCCGCACGGATCCCCTTTCAAAGATGAAATGTGCGGGAGCGGAAGCAAACGCGGATCGTTCGCCCGGATGGCGCGCCCCGTTCAATGGTACATTGGCGATGGACGTTTGATCGTTCCCCATAAAATACAGGATATCGCCCGATTCAAGCGGCGCAATCTCCGCTCCGAACCCTCGCAAACGCTCTTTGTCGAAAGATTCCCGGACCTGCGCAAGTTGCTTCCCGTAGCGTTTTTCAAATGCCTCCTTTACGCCGGGCGCGTCGAATGGCAATGGCTCCCTCTCAGTGATCGTATGGTCGCCGTCACGAAATGTCCGTTCCCTGACGAGCGCGGGATCGAGGATCGCAGCCGGAATATCGAAAACGACGGAGTTTTCCGACTCCGGTTCACCGCCGTCGGACACGATCCTCCGGTACGCGGTGGCGGGGTCGCCGAAATCCGACATCGGCTGGGGCTGCTCCCCTGCGCCGGCGTCCGTTCCGTCCGGATTCCCGTCTGCGGATATCGGTTCCGCAGGTTTGGTGTAAGCAAACCATTCGGCTCGGATGATGTCACAAATATCCCTGTGGATGTCGCGTTTGATCGTCTCAAACGACTTTGCGGCCAAGGGATCGGCTTCCGGCCTGTAGTCCGGTTTCCGCGGATCGAGACCGTACGCCTCATACAAACTCACGAGTCGCCGCATGTCGTTGTTCACCATAAATTGAAAGCTGTCGGTTTCAAAATACGGTTTGTCGAGGACCAGATCGCCCACGCTGACCCATCCCAAACCGGCTTCGCCCCGAAACCAATTCTCTCTTTCATCTCCGATCAGGATAAGCGCCGCCGCGCCCGCCGTCAGCGCCGCGACAAGAACGGAAGCGATCAAACGCGCGACGAACCGGTCACCCAATTTTTTCGATTTTGTATCCAATGCCCCACACCACCTTCAAATACCTCGGATTGCCGGGATCGATTTCTATCTTTTCCCGTATCCTCCTGATGTGTACGGCAACGGTATTTTCGGGACTGTAAGCCGGTTCGTTCCAGACGGATTCGTAGATCTGTTCCATGGAAAACACCCGTCCCGCATACTGTGCCAACAACCGGACAATCCCAAATTCAATGGGCGTGCAAGCCACAGGTTCCCCGTCCAACGTCACCGTTTTCGCCTCGTCGTCCACACAGAGACCCCCGGTCTTATAAATGCCGGTTTTTTTCTCCATGCTTCCGAGTTCGGTGTACCTTCTGATGAGGGAGCGTACCCGCGCCATCAGTTCCAGAGGGTTGAAGGGTTTGGTCACATAATCGTCGGCGCCGACGTTCAGACCCGTGACTTTGTCGTAGTCTTCGGATTTTGCCGAAAGCATGATGATGGGGATGTTCCTGCGCTCCCGAATGCTCATGGTCGCCCTGATGCCGTCCATCTTTGGCATCATCACGTCCATGATGATGAGATGGATGTCCCCGCCAGACACCGCCGCCAACGCTTCCTCTCCGTCGTACGCTTTGCGCACGGCGTACCCTTCCGCGGTGAGATAGATATCCACGGCGTCCGCGATGTCCCTGTCGTCGTCAACCACGAGAATGTTATACACCCAAAACTCCGTTCCCGTACACACAATCGCGCCGGCCCCATTGCCGGCCTACATGGATACTATCGGATCGATCTTAACAAATACCGTATCCGCTTCTTACGTTTTTCTTAAGGGAGCGGCGACGAATATCCCAAGGAGCGCGACGGGTACTGCAAAGCCCCAATGGGGCGGCGGCAAAGCCCCAATGGAGCGCCGGCAAAGCCCCAATGGAGCGCCGGCGAATGCCTGTCGGTCATGGACGGAGTTCGCGGCTCACGCGATGAACGAGAACGCGTATACGATGGATGTGACCACCATGGCGATGATGACCGTGGCGGCGATGATGGCAAACAATTTTTTGTGTTTCTGAAAATTATACATGATTCACAGTATTTCGATGCTCAACATACTGCGGTTTTCCGCAAGCCCCTTGAGGCTGACATTGTAGTCGATGTCGATCGAACCTTCCCCGTTCTCCTTCATCCGATTGTTGATCGCGTTGGTCAGCACCTCCATTTCCACGGAACCGAAAGGGGTTTCGTAGTAGCCGTTGATCCGCTTGCCTTTTTCAAAGCTGATGGCGGTCTCGACGCCGACGTCCTCCCCGTACCGTTTCATTTTGATCGTGTCGCCCGTGATCTTCAGGCTCGTGGTGCAACCTTCCATGCCTGAAAATTCGCTCTCCTCGTAGACCAAATACAGGGAATCCCCTTTCCGGTAGAACTTGCCTTCGGTGATGAATTCCAAAGCGGCGGATGCGTCCGCGCTCCCGTCACCGGACACGATCTGATTACCGATTATTTTTAGCAAGATGTCTTTCATAACCAAGCCTTATTATCCTTTCAATCAGTTCGGGGTACGTCACCCCTTTCGCCTGCCACAGCAACGGAAACATGCTGTAGATCGTAAACCCGGGGATGGTGTTCATTTCGTTCAGGTATATCCTGCCCGTGTTCTCCTCAAGGAAAAAATCGATCCGCGCAAAACCCGCGCCGCCCAGCGTTTTGTACGCCCGTGTCGCCAACGCGCCGATCTCCCGCGCCGTTTGTTCGGGAATGTCCGCCGGTATGCTCAGCCCGGCGGCGCCCTCTTTGTACTTGGAGTTGTAGTCGTAAAATTCGCTCCCGCACACAATTTCCCCGATTGCGCCCACGCGCGGCTCCTCGTTGCCCAAGACGGCGGCTTCCAATTCCCTGCCGACCACCGCTTCCTCGATGAGAACCCTGCTGTCATAGCGCAAAGCCTGCTCGATGGCGCGCGCGAGCCCGTCCCTGTCCCGCGCTTTGGCGACGCCGACGCTGCTTCCCATGTTGGCCGGCTTGACGAACACGGGATAGGTGAGCGTCTCCCCGATTCCGTCCAATTCCCGTTCGCGGTCTTGCGCAAAATCAAACGCGTAAGTCGCAACGTGTCTGCACACGGGCAAGCCCGCCCGGATCAGCATGTCTTTCGTGAATATCTTGTCCATCGAAATGGCGGAACATGCCACATTGCAACCCGCGTAAGGCATGTCCAACATCTCGAACAACCCCTGGATCGTTCCGTCCTCCCCGTAAGGACCGTGCAACAGCGGGAAAGCAAAATCCACGAGGCGGCCGAATTCCCCCAAATCGATGCGCCGCGCGACGGGCGTTTCTTCCCCCTGTCCCGGTATCAAAAACCCCAGGCGCTCGTCGTCCAGCGTTTTGAGCCCGCTCATGTCCGCAGTGATGTGAAACCATTCCCCGCTCCTGTTGATCCCGATCGGAACGATCTCATACCGTCCGCGATCCGCGGCGTCCATGACCGATGCGGCGGACAGGACGGAAACCTCATGTTCCCGGGATCTGCCCCCGAATATGATACCGATTTTATTCATACGCCGATTATATCATGCCGCCGAAGCGCCCGCAACAGAAACGCGCGCGGCCTTCGGTCAACGCCCTTGCCCAAAGGACGTTAGGTCGCTCCGCCGTCGCAGTCGCGGGTGTCGCGTAGGTGAGTGGCAACATGTGTTTCGGCGCTATTCTTTTGAGTCAATGCGGTCTGTGGTCAACGGCGGGGTGGTTGTAGCGGTCCCCATCATTGATCACGTGCTGATCGAAGCGGAGTTGTTTGAATTGGAGTTTGAGCCGTTTTGGGCGTTTCACTGGGATTCCGGGGATGGCCGGAAACAGCAGGCGGAGGATTCGGAGCCTTCGGGCGGCGCTGACAAAGAAGGTATTGCCGGCGGCGCCTACACCACCCAACGCGCAGGGCTTGCACACCGGACGCGTCCAAGCGAGGCGATAGGTCCCGTATTCACCTTTGACTACCCCGGCAACTGGACGCTTGAGGTCACAGAGCTTTCCGAGACTACCGAACAGGTCACCTTGACCAACGGGCGCGGTGCAGAGATCATCTACTATGACACGCCGGAAAACCCCGGCGGTTTGGGCCGCTTCATGACACGGGCAGAGATAACCAAGGCCGCAGATTCCCGGTTTGTCCCCGTCTCGGCAGAGGTCGGCGCCATCACTGCCGTGCTTGGGAAGATGATGGTCGCAAAAGTCTATACGACCGGCGAACTTTTCATGGACACGGATTCTGATTACCACGATACCGGCGGCGCCACAAGCTATGCCGTCCTGCCCGAATCGTGGCTCGGGAAGCGTGACGGTCTGCGAGGACATTACATGGTCGCCCTGTCTTTTGACTACGCCGGTCTGCATTCCTTTACCTGCACCGCCCCGGAAGGCGGGTTTGTCGGTGGTGAGGAACAGGAAGTGATACAGATACTTTCAAGCTTCAGAGGGGGTCAGCCATGACCGGGCTCATTACAGCCCGTACTTCCTGAGCCGCCGCACGACGCTGCTCTGGCTCGTGCCCAGCGCCTCCGCGATCCGGCGGGTGCTTTTGTATTCCTCTTTGTATCTGCGGTAAAGTTCCCGCTCCTCTTCCTCGGACAGGAATTTCCCGGCGCGCGCCGGCGACCGTTGCTCCCGCGCGGGCAGAAAGCTTTCGCGGAACAGGATCATCCGATCCGTCACGTCGTGCAGGGTGATCTCATTGCCGAGCGACGAGATGAAAAGCTTTTGGACAAAATTCTCCAATTCCCGCGCATTGCCTTCCCACGCGAAGCTTTCCATGAGTTCCTTGGCTTCCCGCGCGATCATCTTGCTGATGCCGAATTTTTTGCCGTACCGGCGAACCATCAGATCGATGAGCGGGACGATGTCCTCCCGGCGCTCCCGCAAAGGGGGGATATGAAGATGAAACACATTGAGCCTGTAATAAAGATCCTCCCTGAATTTTTTCTCTTTGACCATATCGTACAGATTGCGGTTCGTGGCGGCGATCACACGCACATCGACCAGTATGGGCGCCTCCCCGCCCACGCGGTAGATCTCGTTCTCCTCTATGGCCCGCAGCAACTTGGACTGAAGCAACAGGGACATCTCCCCGATCTCGTCCAGAAATAAGACGCCGCCGTCCGCGATTTCCCAAAATCCGGCCTTGCCCTTGGGATTGCTGCCCGTAAAGGCTCCGCCCTCGTATCCGAACAGTTCGGATTCCAACAGCTGTTCGGGTATGGACGCGCAGTTGATCTTGACAAAATTCCCTTCCCTGCGTTTGCTCTTCCTGTACAGGATCTCCGCCGCGATCCCCTTGCCTACGCCCGTCTCCCCGGTGATGAGCACGTTGCAGTCAAATTGGGCGACCTTCAGCAAGGTTGACAGCAGTTCCTGCGATTTCGGACTCTCAAACACATAACCGCCGGAATCCTCAAGATTGCTGTCCGAAATGCTCGTCAGGCGCTTGCGCGCATGGAGCATCTGCATCCACGGATACCGAAAATCATGCTCCAAACCGCGGGAAAGCAAAGCTTCCACGTCGTTCTCCGCGACGAACCGCCGGAAAAAATCCGCAAGACCGTCCACATACC
>JAISML010000116.1 GCA_031276775.1 Eubacteriales Family XIII. Incertae Sedis bacterium
CAGTACCATCATGAGTTGGTAGTTCACGCCGAACAGGGTTCCAAAGAGCTTTCCGCCCGTCACGAAACAGCTGCCCGCATACACGGCAAAGAAAATCAGGATCATGATCGACGAGAGCAGAAGGATGATCTTCCTGTCTTCCTTGAAGCGATTGCTGAAGAAATCGGGAATGGTGATGGCGTTGCCTGCGATGAAAGAATACCTGCGCAACCGTTGCGCAACGAGCAACCAATTCAAGTAAGTGCCGACGGCGAGTCCCGCGGCGGTCCATGCCGCGTCCGAAACGCCGCACCAATAGGCGACGCCGGGCAGTCCCATGAGCAACCAACCGCTCATGTCGCTGGCTTCGGCGCTCATCGCCGCCACCCAAGGCCCCAGACTGCGGCCGCCTATAAAATAGTAGTCGCTGCTCTCGTTTGCCTTTCTCGCGAAATAGACGCCCACGATGATGATCACAAGGATGTACGCGAGCATGACCAGCAGTATTTGAATTGAATTTCCGCCCATAACCACTCCTTTGCGGAAACGGAACCGCCGAACGCGACGCGTCTTCCGCCGCGCTTCAATCGTCCTGAAACAATGAAAGAAAAAATGCCACCGTCATAGTTTACCACAAAGATCGCCGCTTTCATAGATGATAATATGCGCGCAAAACCGGGGAAACGCTGCCGGTTCGCTTCAAGTCGGCGCCGGACGCGCAGCCTCCGGCCAATCCCTGAACCGTACCCCGAAGGTTCCATGAGGGAACCGAAAACCCGAAAACCTGAAAAAACCATTTGCGAAGAAGGCGCCGCGCGTGATAAGATAAAAGGACAGTTGCGGTGCGCAGCTTTGAACAATTGAATCGCGCTCCAATTGAGGGTAACGTGAGACACCGGTTTGCGGTGGCCGAAGAGGAAATGCGACGTCAGCCAAGCGTCGTCAGAAGCTTTCAGGCAAAGATATCGTTACCGGATGGAACTCTGAAAAGACCGAAAGGCGCCGAAGGAGAAAGCCCCGCAAGCGGGAGTGATGCTCTCAGGCAAAGTATACAGAGATGCAGGGCAGATGATGTCGTTGCGTCTTTTTGTTTGTGGGAGACGAAGATTGAGCGGACAAAGGAGGAAAGAAATGAACGTATTGGAAGGCTTGTACTACACGACGGAACATGAGTGGCTGAAAGTCGAAGGGGAAACGGCCTATGTCGGCATCACCGATTTCGCGCAGCACGCGTTGGGGGACGTCGCGTACATTGAGTTGCCCGAGGTGGGTGAAACGTTTGCGGCCGGGGAAGTCTTCGGGGTGATCGAGTCCGTCAAAGCGGCGTCGGATCTGTGTATGCCCGTTTCCGGAACGGTGACGGAGCGCAATGCCGCAACGGAGGAGGATCCTTCGCTGATCAACCGGGACGCGTTTGAAAATCACCTGATCGCGATCACGTTGCAGGACGCCGGAGAGATCGACCGGTTGATGGACGCCGCAACCTACCGCGCGTTGATCGCGGAGGAGGGCGGGGCATGAGCGTCTACATTCCGAACACCCGGACCGACCGGGAAAAAATGCTGGCGCGCATCGGGGTCGGGACGTTGGACGCGCTGTACCGCGACATTCCCGCGGAAATTCGGCTCACGGACGCTCTGAACCTCGGCGCGCCGCTCTCCGAAGCGGAACTGGGGCGTGAGATCGCCTCGCTTGCGGAGAAAAACGCGGACGCGGCGCGGGCGGTTTGTTTTCTCGGCGCGGGCGCGTACGACAGACTCATTCCGTCCGCGATCAAACATATGGTCTCCCGCTCCGAGTTTTACACGGCCTATACGCCGTATCAGCCGGAGATCAGCCAAGGTACTTTGCAGGCGATCTTCGAGTTTCAGACCATGATATCGAGCCTGACGGGGATGGACGCAGCCAACGCCTCGATGTACGACGGCGCGTCCGCCTGCGCGGAAGCTGTTCTGATGGCTGTTCGTCATACGAAGCGGCGACGCGTTCTCGTGGCGGAAACCGTGCATCCCGAAACGCGTGAGGTGATTCGCACCTATGCGCGCTTCAACGGGATCGAGATCGCGGAAATTCCCGAGGAAGGCGGCCTGATCGACTCCCGGAGCCTGTCGGCGCTCCTGTCGGAGGACACGGCGGGTCTCGTCGTGCAAACGCCGAATTTCTTCGGTCTGATCGAGGATCTGTCGGAGATCGAACCTTTGACGCATGAACGCGGGGCTTTGCTCATCGCGAGCGTCGCCGATCCGCTTTCGCTGGCCATTTTGGAGAGCCCGGGCAGGCAGGGCGCCGACATCGCGGTCGGAGAGGGACAGTCTTTCGGCATGGGTTTGCAGTTCGGCGGTCCTTACCTCGGCTTTATGGCCGTCAAAGCGCCTTTGATCCGGAAGCTGCCCGGCAGGATTGTCGGGCAGACGTCGGACATAGAGGGGAAGCGGGCTTTTGTCCTTACGTTGCAGGCGCGCGAACAACACATCCGCAGAGAAAAAGCGACTTCAAACATCTGTTCCAATCAGGGTTTGAACGCGTTGATCGCCACGATCTATCTTACGCTGTTGGGGAAAAATGGCTTGCGCGAGGCGGCGACGCACAGCTTTGAAAAGGCGCACTATTTGAAACACAAACTGGTTGAGGCGGGGATGCGCCCTCTGTTTGACGCCCCGTTTTTCGATGAATTCGCCGTCGAACTGACGGCGGACGCGCGGGAAGTCAACGGACGGCTCATGCGAAACGGCGTCCTGGGGGGCTATCCTCTGGCGGATGTCTTGCCGGAAGCGAAGTATCCGGGCAGAGCGCGCGCGATGTTGCTGTGCGTGACGGAGAAAAGGACGAAAGAGGAGATGGATCGCTTGGCGGTTTTGCTGTCCGAGGCGTGCGTCGAAGCCGCATCGTCCGAAAGGAGGGAGCGTTGAACACGAATTACGACAAATTGATATTTGAAATCTCATCGGACGAAAAGCAGGGATACGCGCTCCCGCCGCTCGATGTCGGGCGTTCATCCGACGTTGACGCGATCCCCGCGCATCTGCTTCGTTCGGACGCGCCGGTTCTGCCCCAGGTGAGCGAACCGGAGGCTGTTCGGCATTTCACCTGCTTATCGCAGAAAAACTACGGCGTCGACGGCGGGTTCTATCCGCTGGGATCCTGCACGATGAAGTACAACCCCAAGATCGACGAGGACGTCGCCGCACTGCCCGCTTTTGCCGGTCTGCATCCGTACCTGCCGCAGAACGCCGCGCAGGGCGCTTTGCAGCTCATGTACGAGCTGGATCAAATGCTGTCGGAGATCACGGGGATGGCGAAATTCAGTCTGCAACCCGCAGCCGGCGCACATGGGGAACTGACGGGTCTGATGATCTTCAAGGCGTATCACGCCGGCCGCGGCGATGAAAAGCGGAAGAAGATCATCGTCCCCGATTCCTCACACGGGACGAACCCCGCGAGCGCGGCCGAGGCGGGCTTTGAGGTCGTCCAGATCGCATCCGCCGCCGACGGAACGGTGGATTTGGATGCCTTGGCCGCCGCTTTGGACGATACGACCGCAGGTTTGATGCTCACCAATCCCAACACGCTGGGGCTGTTTGAAACAAACATCCTGCGCATATCGGAGATGGTACACGGGGCGGGCGGGCTGCTCTATTACGACGGAGCGAACATGAATGCGATCATGGGCGCCGCAAGACCGGGCGATATGGGCTTCGACGTGATACACCTCAATATGCACAAGACGTTTGCGACGCCGCACGGCGGCGGCGGTCCGGGCGCCGGTCCCATCGGCGTGGCGCGGAAGCTCGTCGGCTTTCTCCCGCGGCCTACGGTGCGCAAGGATCCGGACGGATACCGCTTGGATGCGGGCGATGGGCAAAGTATCGGCAGGGTCAAAGGCTTTTACGGAAATTTCGGCGTATTGGTCAGGGCATACTGCTATATTAAGACGATGGGGGCGGAGGGGCTGCGGGAAGCTTCCCGGGTCGCGGTTCTGAACGCGAACTACCTCAAAGAGAGCCTGAAAGGACAGTACAAACTGCCTTACGATCGCGTCTGTATGCATGAGTTCGTGTTTGACGGGCTTGCGGGCGGGGATCCGCAGGTCAGGACCTTGGACGTCGCAAAGCGGCTGATCGATCTCGGCTACCATCCCCCGACGACTTATTTCCCGCTGATCGTTCCAAACGCGCTGATGATCGAACCCACCGAAACGGAGAGCCTTGCAACCTTGGACGACTTTGTCGGCGCAATGACGCGCATTGCGGATGAGGCGTCGGGCGATCCCGCGGTTTTGTCGGCGGCGCCCCACAATACGCCCGTGCGTCGGGTGGATGAACTGAAAGCGGCGCGGACGCCCGTCTTGAAATGGCAGGCGAAGGAATGAGGACGGCTCGCCTGTCTGCGGACGGCGGAAAGGAAAAGGTATGAACGATTTGAAACGAACGGTTTTGTATGAGGAACACATCAGGCTCGGCGGCAAGATGGTGGATTTCGGCG
>JAISML010000129.1 GCA_031276775.1 Eubacteriales Family XIII. Incertae Sedis bacterium
GATGCGTTGCATATCCGCCACCCCTTCATCCGTCGATCGCCCATCACCGACCAGCATCGTATACCGATCCAGAAAATGCGTGTCTCCGCCCTCCAAAATACCTGTCCGCACCCTTCCCGCGACCTCAAAACCGCAGGCTTCCAAATATGCGCCGGCGACGTCCAGTTCCCCCGGCCTGTAAGGATATTTAAACTTTCCCAGCAACGCGCCGACCGGGGACATAAATCCCATGTCCCTCGTCCACGCTTGCCCCTGCAGGTCGGATCGGGGCGGTTCAAAGTACACGACCGTCCCCGCGCTTGCCATTGCGGCGGCCAGCGCTTTCATTTCGCGCACGCCGATCTGTTTGTCGTACACCGCGCCCGCCGCCAAATTCCTGTTGGTGATTTCATTGACCGGCATGTATTCCATGTAGGTCGGCAAACACAGCAAAACGCTTTTCAATTTCCCAAATTCATTGTTTACGTACACAGCGACACCTTCTTTCCTCAGGGGGGTTATGCGGGGTTGCCCGCGTCCGCGTTCATGACGCGCGCATCACGTCTGCGCGTGAACTTGCTCAGGACGATCAGCAGCAATACAAACACCGCAACGCCGACAAGCAACGGTATGATGGGATTGGCCATGAAACCGGCGGCCAGAAACCCGGAGGCCGCCGCGGCGGCTGCTGTGATCGCGTACGGAATCTGTGTTTTGCAATGATCCAAATGACTGCACTGCGCCCCCGCGGACGAGATGATGGTCGTATCGCATATGGGAGAGCAATGATCCCCGAACACCACGCCGCTCAGCACGGCGGCCAAGGTGGCCGGCAAATTGGCGTCCATGGCCACACCCATCGGCAGGGCAATGGGAACCATGATCGCAATCGAACCCCAACCCGAACCTGTCGCGAAAGTGATGACGCAGGTGATGACAAAGACGAGGATCGGAATCAGAAAGCCCACCTGCGCATCGGCGACCAGACGCACGAGATATTCCCCCGTCCCCATCGTCTCGCATATGCTGCCCAGCATCCAGGCGCAGGTCATAAACACAACGACGAGCACCATGCTCTTCATCCCGACGACAACGGCGCTGACGGATTCGCGGAATTTCACCGAACCGCGGAGTTTGTAAAAGACGGCGCCGATGACAATGGCGCCCATCGTGGAATAAAAGAGACCGCTTATGGAGTCCGCTTCCTGAAAAGTCGTCACAAAGGATGCGCCGTCAAACAGACCGCCGGTCCAAAACATCACGAGAAACGCGATGACCAACAGCGCGGCGACCGGCAAAATCAGATCGATCCACCGCCCTTTCGGGGAAATCTCCATGTCGTTGAACTCGCTGCCGACCATGACGCTGCTTTCGTCGGCTTCCGATTCATTCAGCTTTCCTTCCGTCACGGCTCTTTTTTCCGCTCTCGCCATCGGTCCGAAATCCAGATTGAAGTACACGACGAGCGGAACAAGAAGCAACGCAAAGATCGCATACATATTGAACGGAATCGCATGCAGGTACAAAACCAAGGGCGCGTCGGCAATTTCAAGCGTCGCATACGTCGTCGCCAAAATTCCCAGCAAATAAGCGACCCAACTCGATACGGGCGTTAACGTGCACATTGACGCGGACGTCGAGTCTATGATGTAAGCCAACTTCTCCCTGGAGACTCTTTTTGCATCGGTGATCGGCCGCATGACCGGACCGATCAGCATGCAGTTGAAATAATCATCGAAAAAAATGCATATGCCCGTCATCCATGCCGCCAGTTGCACCCCGTTGCGCGTTTTGATCTTCTTCGACATGGCTCCCGCAAACGCATTGCTGCCTCCGCTTTTGATCATGAGCCCCACCAACCCTCCAAGAAACACAACGATCAGCACGATCATGATATTTTCCACATTGCCCAGGATTTCCGCCACGCCATCCATGGTCGCCCGGAACGCAAGCAGCGGATTGCAGTGGCTTATCGCAAAATAGCCCGCATATACGGCCGCAATGATGGAGAGCAACACATCTTTCGTCACAATCGCAAGCGCAATGGCAATCAAAGGCGGAAGCACTGAAATAAAACCGTAATCCATGAACGATCCCTCCTATTCCGTTTTCCCAACAACTCCACTCAAAAACAGCCTGCATACAAAAGGATAGGCAGACATTGCGCATGAATCATCCGATCGGCGACGCGGTTCCCCCTTCCAGGATTTCGGCAATTGCCGCAAGAAAATCCGCAGCTTCGGCGCCGTCCAAAACGCGGTGATCCACAGCAAGCGAGAGGGTCAGGACAGGGACGGACTTCAGCGCTCCCGACGAAACCGCAGGCTGCCGCTTTACGCGGCCCGCGGACAGGATGGCGGCTTGCGGAGGATTGATGATCGCGAAAAATCGGTCAATGCCAAAGGATGCGAGATTTGTAACCGTGAAAGTGCCGTCTTCCATATCCTCCGGTCCGATCTGACCGTCGAGCGCTTTTCGAACCAAGGCGCGCCGCCTTTCCGAAAGCGCATCCAATCCCAATTTGTCCGCATCGCGCACCACGGGGACGACGAGCCCCTTGGGCGAGGCAACCGCATATCCGACGTTCACGGAAGGGTTGTACCAGATCTCATCCGCATAATAACCCGCATTGGCGAGGGGATGGGCCGCAAGCGCTTTCGCGGCCGCAGCCAAAAGATAATCTCCGATCCCGATTTTTCCGCCCTGATCGATCGCCGCTTGGCGTTCTTCCTCAAGTGCGCTCAGATCCACGTCCCTGACGAGCCAAAAGTGCGGAATTTCGCGGAAACTGTAAGACAAACGCTCCGCCGTGCGCTTCTGTATCCTGCTTCGCTCCGCTTTTTCTTTGCCTTCCGTGCGATATTCAAACGGCGCTGCGGGGCGGGGCGGGGCAATGTCGCTTTCACCCCGCAGATAGGCTTCGACGTCCTCTTTTTCAATCACGGATCCTTTCGGGCGGATCAAAGCGAGATCCGCCGAATGCTCTTTTGCATACTTCCGGGCGGCGGGCGTTGCAAGCGCCTTGTTCCGCTTTCCGACCGAAACCGCGGGAGCGTCGGTCCGCGCGGCGTGCGGGATCTCCCCCGCGCCTGCCGCCGCAGAAGCTTCGTCTTCCGTGCGAAGCGTCACGATCGGCGCGCCCACGGGCAATTCTTCCCCGACGGCTGCGGTGATTTCCGCCACAGCGCCCTTGTATTCGCTCTCGACGTCTATCACCGCTTTGTCCGTCTCCAATTGGAACAGCACATCGCCGACGTTCACATCGTCCCCGGGCTTTACAAAAATATCGACAATCAAACCTTTCGTCATGTTCAGTCCGTGCTTTGGTATTTTCACCGGTACATTCATCCGTCAACCTCCTATTCCATAAAAAATCCGCCGTTTACGTTGATCACCTGACCCGTTACAAACGAAGACTGATCGGAAGCAAGGAATGCGCAAACATTGGCGACATCTTCCGTGGTACCCATTCGTCTCATCGGCGTTTCGGCTTCCGACTCGGCAATCAGATCCTCAACGGTACGGCCTTCCCTTTCCGCCATTTCCCGGAAGCATTGTTCGAGCATATCCGTCCAATGATCCCCCGGCGCGACGCCGTTCACGCGAATCCCCAGCGGTGAAAGCTCCGCGGCGGCTGCCTGCGTGAGATGAAGCACGGCCCGCTTGCATGTGCCGTACGCGGCTTCTCCGGGGAAAACGCGTTTCCCGCCCATCGACGACAGGTTGACAATCGCGCCCGGAATATGTTTTTCCAGCATTTTCTCCGCCACGGATTTTGTACACAAAAAACTTCCCTTGACCATCACGTTGTACATCAAATCCCAATCGGACGGAAGATAATCGAGGAAAGCTTTCGCGCGCAGGATGCCGGCATTGTTGATCAGAATGTCCACTTGTCCGAATGAGGAGATCGCGTGATCCACCATGGATCGCACCGACGTTTCGTCCGCGATGTCGCATTGAAATGCCTCGGCGATCCCGCCTGCCGACCGAATGCAGTCGGCCAACGGTTCAATGGCGTCGAGTGCGCGCACATCGGCCAAGAGCAGACGGCAGCCTTCCTTGGACAAACGGGTTGCGATTGCAAACCCCATACCCCTGCGGCTTCCGACCCCGGTCACAATGGCCGTTTTTCCGTTTAAATCTTCATACATCGCACCATACCTTACTTCATCAATTCATGCGCCGCTTCAACAATTCGATTCCTGTTCGGCAGATATATCTTTTCCAATGCGGGCGTAAAGGGGATCGGCGTGAAAGGCGCGCCGATACGCCGAATCGGCGCTTCCAGCGAATACAGAGCCCGCTCCGCCACGCAGGCGGCTATCTCCGCGCCAAAACCGCTGTTTACGATCGCATCGTGGGCGACGATCAGCTTTCCCGTTTTTTCCACGCTGCCGATGATCGCATCGATATCCAACGGATACAAACTCCGCAGATCGATGACTTCGGCGTCTATCCCTTCCTCTTGCAGGATCGCCGCGGCTTCCATGGACTCATGGTACATGCGGTGGTAGGTTACAATGGAAAGATCGTTGCCCTCACGGGCGACGCGCGCCTTGCCGATCGGAATCGCGTAGGCTTCATCCGGCACTTCGCTTTCCATGCCGTAGATCTGCCCATGCTCCAGAAAGATGACCGGGTTGTCGTCGCGAATGGCGGATATCAGCAAACCTTTCGCATCCGTCGCCGTACTGGGCGCCAATACGATCAGTCCGGGGAATTGCGTGAAGAGGTTTTCGAGATTTTGACTGTGCTGCGCAGCGGCGTTGCCCTCCCCTCCGCAGGCCGTGCGAATCACCATCGGAAGCCGAATCTTTCCCCCGAACATATAGTGCATCTTGGCTGCCTGATTCGCGATCTGATCGAAACAGACCAAAGCGAAATCCACCAACATCAGCTCCACCACGGGACGCAGCCCGGTTGCCGCGCTGCCGATGGCAAGACCCACGATCGCCGATTCGGTGATCGGGGTATCGACGACGCGCCCCGCGCCGAATTGCGCATGGAGATCGTGCGTCGCGTAAAAGCACCCGCCCCAAACGCCAATGTCCTCCCCGGCGAGAAATACATTTGCGTCGCGTTCCATTTCCTGTCTCAACGCTTCATTGATCGCGTCGCAATAGGATAAAGTCCTCATGTACGAGCCCTCCTGTATCTTATACGTATACGTTTTCAAACAATGCCTCGGGCTTTGGATAAGAACTTCCGATCGCAAATTGGACCGCGTTCTCAATCTTTGCCACGCACGCATCCCATACCGCGTCGAGTTCTTCCTCCGCAAACCATGCTTTTGACAAAGCCTGTCTGCGAAAATTCTTCAAAGGATCCTTGGCGAGCCATTCTTCCACTTCGCGCTCCGATCGATAATTGCAGCCGTCGCCTTCCGCGTGCCCGCGTATTCTGTACGTTTTGCATTCCAACAGAACAGGACCCTGCCCGTTCTTCGCGAGCGCAATGGCCTCGGACGATTTCTCCTTCACGTCCAATACGTCGTTTCCGTCGCAGATCATGCCCGGAATATTGTAGGCTTTCGCGCGATCGGCTATGTTTTCCACGTTTTGATGTTTCGAACAATGCAGGGAAATACCGTACTGATTGTTTTCGCACACATATACGATCGGCAGGTTCCATATGGACGCCATGTTCAGGGATTCGTGAAAGCCGCCTTGGTTGCTGGCTCCGTCTCCGAAGAAGCAGACCGCAACCTGATCGCTTTTGCGGTATTTGATCGAAAATCCGACGCCGGCCGCTATGGGGATCCCTCCGCCCACGATGCCGTTGGCGCCCACAATACCGCAATCCAAATCGCAGATGTGCATGCTGCCGCCTTTGCCGCCGCAGTAACCGGTCGCTTTGCCGTACAATTCGGCCATCATGCGATCGACGTCCCCGCCCTTTGCGATCAGATGACCGTGACCGCGATGCGTGCTTGTAATCAGATCCGATCTGCGCAAATTCGAGCAGACGCCCGCGGCAATCGCTTCTTCTCCGATGTAAAGATGGAGAAAACCCGGCAATTTGCCTTTGGCGGTCAGTTCCACACCCTTTTCCTCAAAACAGCGAATGACGCACATTGTTTCAAACAGGGATTTCAATTCTTTTTTTTGCGGTTCCAACATAAATACCTCCTCACTTCTCACAGTCTTTGGGGTCGCGGAAGACACCGACGCATGCTTCGCCCGGCGCCGGTCCGCCGCAGAGAGGCGCTCACCGGTCTTTTCCCATCCAATCCCTGATGATCTGCGCGTATACGCGGCAAGCGTCCGTCAACTCGTCCGTGCGCACATATTCATCGTCGGTGTGCGCAAGTCCTTCCTCGCCCGGACCGAATCCAAGCGTGGGAATCTCCAATTCCCCCGCGCTCATGCTTCCGTTCGTGCAGAATGAATACTTGCCGATTTCGACGGGAAACCCCGACGTTCGGATGGATTGCGCCACCGTTTGCACGGGCGCCGCATCCTCCGGCAATCTCCAGGCGGGGAAAAACCGATCCCCCTCTATCGTCCGTCCGGTGTAAGTTTTTTCACGCCCGTATGCGACGCTTATTTTCATTTCCGCACCCGGATCGCTTTTTTTCAGTATATTGAGTACGTCGTAATAGTCCGCAAGGACGCTTTCCCTCGTTTCCCCGCACAGCAAACGGCGATCTATCGTCGCCGTGCAGCAATAAGGCAAAACACTGGCGCCCGGATAAGGCGCGGAAGCGATATCGGTCAGTTCACTGATCCCTTCCCCCAGGAAATCATCTTTGCGCACGCTGCTTTTTCGTAAGAGGGCAAGATAGTCCATCATCGTATACACCGCATTTTTCCCCAATTGCGGATTGGAAGAATGCGCCCCCTTTCCAAACGCCTCCGCCTTGATCTCGGTCCGTCCCCGCTGTCCTATCTTCAGCTTCATTTCCGAAGCTTCGCCGATGATGACCAAGTCGGGCCGTGTCCTGCGCAGCACTTCCCCAAACGCGACGCCCTCAAACTGTTCCTCGTTCACGGTTCCCGAAACATAGACGTCGCCGCAGATCCTGTCTTTTTCGGGTATCAGGCGCGCGGCGGCATAGAGCATGGC